>NZ_DALZXY010000022.1:25151-41531 GCF_031988865.1 Arthrobacter sp. | reverse complement strand
CCGCAGGAACCCCGCCGCTGCTCTACGCAGCGGCCCTGCTCCTCGCCGCGGAATTCGAACGCTCGATCCTCACCGTTCCGGTCCCGCCCGGTTACGGCAACCTATGGCCGGCGTGGACCGCCGCCGTGTTACTCCAGGCTCTCAGGCTTTTTGTAACGCTGCCTCCTCCGGTTCCTGGAACGCTGCTGCGCGTCCGGATCATGGGTGCCGCTTCCTGTTTTGTCCTGGTCCTGGGAGCGGTACCGGCCATGGCCGAATACAACAGCTCAGCGGTCCTCGGATCCCTGACCCTGATCGCCGCACTTGCCCTCGCCGTCCGCGAATTCCCGGTAAACCTGCGCGAATCCGCGACGGAAGCCGCCTGCCTGGTGGCAGCCCTGGCCGTGCAGCGGATCGCCTGGGTTGCCCTTGGAGACGCCGATCCGTTCTGGTCCGTGCAGTACTGGGCCGTCGTCCTCGCGGCACTGGCCGGGTGGGAGTACCTGCGGAAACGCGACGGCCGGGGCACCGCCCTGCTCTCGGGCACCGCGGTCATCCTCTCCGGCGGCGGCCTGGCGTCCATAGGGTCCGGGGGAGCGGGGGAACAGCTCTGGGCCCTGGTGGCACATGCGGGGCTGCTTGCCTTCGGGCTGCTTGCCAGCCGGAAGCTGTTCACCATCTGGGGTGCCGCCGGCGTCGCCTTGGCCGTGCTCTGGTACCTGCGCGGGTACACGTTCCTCCTCCTGGCGCTCCTGGCGGCAGGGCTGATCGCGCTCGCCGTCTGGCGGCTGACCCGCGTCCGCAGCGAACCTGTTGATGCCCGCGGAAAGGAAGAGAGCAGGCTCTGACACCGGCGGCCCTGCTCAGCTAGGCTCGATGCATGGAAATTCTCATTCTGCTGGTCATCGCCGCGGCGGTGGTGGGCGGCGTGGTGTGGAGCCGCCGGCATTTCTCGCACGAGGTTGACCGGGCAAAGCGAATCCGCCGGGCCAACCGCCAAGACTGACCAAGGCCGGTCCTGACCCCGACGGGTCCTGCCCCCGACGGGTCCTGCCCCGACCCCGACTGGTCCTGACCCCGACTGGTCCTGCCCCCGACCGGTCCTGACCCCGACCGGTCCTGCCGCCGACCGGCCCTGACAGGCCGCCCAAAAGGGGAGCCAGGTTTCGGTCACCCGGGTGGCTGGGCTAGAATGAAGGAAATGACGCGCCGCGCCACCGGACATCCCGTCCGTAGCTGCGGTGCCATGCTAAAGCCAGGCGGTAAGGCTGTGCGCTAATTCGCGTTCTGCGTCCCGATCTGGCAAACTAGAGAAGTTGTTCAAGCGCTTTTGTGCCCGCACGCGCTGAGCAGGCCGCGGTAAACGGCACTGTGTGCGTGTTGAGATTGCGTCCCGGCCAGGATAATGCCTGGCGCAGGGTCCGGTCCTTCAGGGGAAAAGCCCAGATATAACCCGCCCCCATTCTTGTCGGGTGTTGCCAGTTTCAAATCTGCGACACGCCCGAGCGCGGGGGTCGGAGCCTCGGCAGGTTGAGGAACCCGGAGCTTCCGGATTCAGCTTGTTGGAGGAGCGCCGGGGCCACCATGGCCGCCAGGGGCAAAAACTGTACAGAGAGCAATACTCGAAGAAAGAGGCACGACGCCATGGCGGGACAAAAAATCCGCATCCGGCTGAAGTCGTATGACCACGAGGTCATTGACGTATCAGCACGGAAGATCGTTGAGACGGTCACGCGTGCAGGCGCAACGGTAGTAGGCCCCGTGCCGCTGCCCACGGAAAAGAACGTGTACTGCGTTATCCGTTCGCCGCACAAGTACAAGGACAGCCGCGAGCACTTTGAAATGCGCACGCACAAGCGTCTCATCGACATCATTGACCCCACGCCTAAGGCCGTTGACTCGCTGATGCGTCTTGACCTGCCTGCAGACGTGAACATCGAAATCAAGCTGTAGGGGGGAGCAGATACTTATGTCTTCTTCACTTACCCGCCAGGTTAAGGGCCTCCTGGGCACCAAGCTGGGCATGACCCAGGTCTGGGACGAGAACAACAAGCTCGTCCCCGTCACCGTGGTCCAGGCTGATTCCAACGTCATCACCCAGCTGCGCGACGCTGCGAAGGACGGCTACACCGCCGTTCAGATCGGCTACGGCCAGATCGATCCCCGCAAGGTCACCAAGCCGCTGGCCGGCCACTTCGAGAAGGCCGGCGTTACGCCGCGCCGCCACGTTGTTGAGCTGCGCACCGCTGACGCCGATACCTACGAGCTGGGCCAGGAACTCTCCGTTGAGATGTTCGAAGCCGGCCAGAAGGTCGACGTCACCGGAACCTCCAAGGGCAAGGGCTTCGCTGGTGTCATGAAGCGTCACGGCTTCCACGGCGTCGGTGCCTCCCACGGTGCCCACAAGAACCACCGCAAGCCCGGCTCGATCGGTGGCGCATCCACCCCCGGCCGCGTCTTCAAGGGTCTTCGGATGGCCGGCCGCATGGGCGCCGTCCGTCACACCACGATGAACCTCACCATCCACGCCGTGGATGTTGAGAAGTCGCTGCTGCTGATCAAGGGTGCCGTTCCCGGCGCCCGCGGCCAGGTCGTCCTCGTACGCACCGCCGTGAAGGGAGCTTAGTCTCATGGCTAACGAAACCACTGTTGAATTCCCCGCAGCGATCTTCGACGTTCAGACGAACGTACCGCTGCTGCACCAGGTAGTTGTGGCACAGCTTGCCGCAGCCCGCCAGGGCACGCACAAGACGAAGACCCGCGCAGAGGTCAGCGGCGCAGGCCGCAAGCCGTTCAAGCAGAAGGGTACCGGCCGCGCCCGTCAGGGCTCGATCCGTGCTCCTCACATGACCGGTGGCGGCGTTGTCCACGGACCGACGCCCCGCGACTACAGCCAGCGCACCCCCAAGAAGATGATTGCCGCCGCACTTCGCGGAGCACTCTCCGACCGGGCACGCAACGGCCGCATCCACGTGCTGGAAACCCTGGTAGCCGGCGAGACGCCGTCGACCAAGGCCGCACGCGAATCGCTGCGTTCACTTTCCGACCGCAAGAACATGCTCGTTGTCATCGAGCGCGCCAATGATGTTGCTGCACTGTCCGTGCGCAACCTCACCGATGTTCACGTGATCTATGTAGATCAGCTGAACACCTACGACGTGCTTGTTGCCGATGACGTGGTCTTCACCAAGGCTGCCTACGACGAGTTCGTTGGCAAGAACACTGTCAAGGAGGACGCCAAGTGAGCGCGACCACCGCTAAGGATCCGCGCGACGTCGTGCTTGCACCCGTCGTCTCGGAAAAGAGCTACGGCCTGATCGACGAAGGTAAGTACACCTTCCTGGTCGACCCCCGCTCGAACAAGACCGAGATCAAGCTGGCCGTGGAGAAGATTTTCTCCGTCAAGGTCGACTCGATCAACACCATCAACCGTGCCGGTAAGCGTAAGCGGACCAAGTTCGGATGGGGACAGCGCAAGAACACCAAGCGCGCCATTGTCACCCTGAAGGACGGCACAATCGACATCTTCGGCGGTCCGCTCAGCTAGAGCGGAGACCACTTTAACGAGGAATAAAAAATGGGAATCCGTAAATACAAGCCGACTACACCGGGCCGTCGCGGCTCGAGCGTAGCCGACTTCACCGAAATCACGCGGTCAACGCCGGAAAAGTCGTTGGTTCGCCCGCTGCCCAAGAAGGGCGGCCGTAACAACACCGGTAAGATCACGACCAGGCACAAGGGTGGCGGACACAAGCGCCAGTACCGCCTGATCGACTTCCGCCGGCATGACAAGGACGGCGTCGACGCCCGCGTTGCAGAGATCGAATACGATCCGAACCGCACCGCCCGCATCGCGCTCCTGCACTATGTTGATGGCACCAAGCGTTACATCATTGCGCCGAACAAGCTCAAGCAGGGCGACTTCGTCGAGGCCGGCGCCGGGGCTGACATCAAGCCCGGCAACAACCTGCCGCTGCGCAACATCCCCGTGGGTACCACCATCCACGCAGTTGAACTGCGTCCGGGCGGCGGTGCCAAGATGGCCCGCTCCGCCGGTGCTTCTGTTCAGCTGGTTGCCAAGGAAGGCCGCTTCGCACAGCTGCGTCTGCCCTCCGGCGAAATCCGCAACGTCGACGCACGCTGCCGCGCAACCGTCGGTGAAGTTGGCAACGCCGAGCAGTCCAACATCAACTGGGGCAAGGCCGGCCGTATGCGCTGGAAGGGCGTTCGCCCGACCGTCCGCGGTGTCGCCATGAACCCGGTAGACCACCCGCACGGTGGTGGTGAAGGTAAGACCTCCGGTGGACGCCACCCGGTCAACCCGAACGGTAAGCGCGAAGGCCGTACCCGCCGCCCCAATAAAGAGAGCGACAAGCTTATTGTGCGTCGCCGTCGTTCCGGCAAGAACAAGCGATAGGAGCCTGGAAACATGCCACGCAGCCTGAAGAAAGGCCCCTTCGTCGACCAGCACCTGTTCCTTAAGGTAGCGGCCGAAAACGAAAAGGGCACCAAGAACGTCATCAAGACGTGGTCCCGCCGCTCGATGATCGTCCCCGACATGCTCGGACACACGATCGCCGTGCACGACGGACGCAAGCACATTCCGGTGTTTGTCACCGAGTCGATGGTCGGGCACAAGCTCGGCGAATTCGCTCTGACGCGGACATTCCGCGGCCATGTGAAGGACGACCGCAAGGGCAAGCGCCGCTAGGCGCTGCTCTTTCGGCAGAAGACGAGAGAAGGAAAGCAATGGAAGCCAAGGCAATTGCGCGTCATATCCGCGTAACGCCTATGAAGGCCCGGCGCGTCGTCAACCTTGTTCGTGGCAAGCAAGCGAATGAGGCTCTGGCAATTCTGAAGTTTGCCCCCCAGGCAGCTTCGGAGCCGGTATTCAAGGTAGTTCAGTCGGCAATGGCCAACGCGCGTGTCCTCGCGGACCGCGACGGCGTGGCCTTCGACGAAGGTGACCTCTACATCAGCGAAGCATTCGTTGACGAAGGACCCACCATGAAGCGGTTCCAGCCGCGTGCCCAGGGCCGCGCGTACCGCATCAACAAGCGCACCAGCCACGTCACCGTGGTAGTCGCAACCCCGAAGAACGAGGAGGACCGTTAAGTGGGACAGAAGGTAAACCCGCACGGGTTCCGACTCGGCATCACCACTGACCACGTTTCGCACTGGTTTGCTGACAGCAACAAGCCGGGCCAGCGTTACAAGGACTTTGTCCGCGAGGACATCAAGATCCGTCAGCTCATGTCCACGGGCATGGACCGCGCCGGTATCGCCAAGGTTGAGATCGAGCGCACCCGCGACCGTGTCCGTGTGGATATCCACACCGCACGTCCGGGCATCGTGATCGGCCGCCGCGGCGCCGAAGCAGACCGCATCCGTGGCGAGCTCGAAAAGCTCACCGGCAAGCAGGTTCAGCTGAACATCCTCGAGGTCAAGAACCCCGAGATGGAAGCACAGCTTGTTGCCCAGGGTGTTGCTGAGCAGCTCTCTTCCCGCGTGGCTTTCCGCCGTGCGATGAAGAAGGCCATCCAGTCCGCACAGCGTGCAGGTGCAAAGGGTATCCGTATCCAGTGCTCCGGCCGTCTGGGCGGCGCTGAAATGAGCCGTTCCGAGTTCTACCGCGAAGGCCGTGTGCCCCTGCACACCCTCCGCGCGAACATCGACTACGGCTTCTTCGAAGCAAAGACCACCTTCGGCCGCATCGGCGTGAAGGTCTGGATCTACAAGGGCGACGTCACCTCCAAGGAACTGGCTGCACAGCAGGCTGCTGCACCGTCCCGCGGACGTTCCAACGACCGCCCGGGCCGCGGCCCGGCCGACCGTGGGGACCGTGGCGGCGACCGTCGTCGTCGTCCCGAGCGTGCCGATAAGGCCGCTGCGCCTGCTGCAGAGGCTCCGGCCGCTGAGGCAGCCGCCCCCGCAGCAGAAGGAGGACAGGCTTAAATGCTTATCCCACGTCGAGTCAAATACCGTAAGCAGCACCACCCGGGTCGTTCCGGCGCTGCAACCGGTGGCACCGCAGTCAGCTTTGGTGAGTGGGGTATCCAGGCTCTTACGCCTGCGTACGTTACCAACCGCCAGATTGAAGCTGCCCGTATTGCCATGACGCGCCACATCAAGCGCGGCGGCAAGGTCTGGATCAACATTTATCCGGACCGTCCGCTGACGAAGAAGCCTGCTGAAACCCGTATGGGTTCCGGTAAGGGTTCTCCGGAGTGGTGGGTTGCAAACGTCAAGCCGGGGCGGGTTCTGTTCGAACTCTCCGGTGTTTCCGAAGAGGTAGCTCGCGAGGCTCTGCGCCTGGCGATCCATAAGCTGCCGTTGAAGGCACGCATTGTGCGTCGCGAGGGTGGTGAATAGCAATGGCTATCGGTTCAAAGGAACTTGCAACTGATCAGCTGGACGGGTTCGACAACGAGCGTCTCGTTGAAGAACTGCGTAAGGCTAAGGAGGAGCTGTTCAACCTCCGTTTCCAGTCCGCCACCGGGCAGCTGGAGAACAACGGCCGTCTTCGCGCCGTCAAGCGCGACATCGCCCGCATCTACACGGTGCTGCGCGAGCGTGAACTGGGCATTCGTCCCGAGGCAGTAGCTCCCGTTGAGGAAGCTGCTCCCGAGAAGAAGAAGTCCAAGAAGAAGGCTCCCGAGTCCGAAGCGACGGTTGCCGAGGATGATGCCAAATGAGCGAAAACAAGAATGAGGCAGCAGTGACAAACGACGCAAACAGCGCCGATGTCCGCGGGTACCGCAAGACCGCTCGCGGCTACGTGGTCTCGGACAAGATGGATAAGACCATCGTTGTCGAGGTCGAAGACCGTGTGAAGCACGCGCTGTACGGCAAGGTTCTTCGCCGCACGTCCAAGCGCAAGGTGCACGACGAGGAAAACTCGGCCGGCATCGGTGACCTGGTCACCATCGCCGAGACCCGGCCGCTGTCCGCTACCAAGCGGTGGCGCCTGGTCGAGATCGTCGAAAAGGCTAAGTAGCTTCCAGGCTGCAAAGCAATAACGGGCCGGTCAGTGAGCCGGCAGGTACAGCATCAGCTGCCCTGCCGGCCCGCGGACGCCGTCCAAAGCGTCAGGGCCCCGGCCGCGATATCATTCGATTTCGTTTCCGGGGCCCTTTCGCGATAAACTTGAAATCTTGTCTGTGTGGTGCGGAAGCATGTCCTCTTTGGGGCGCCCTTTCTCACCGCCGAATAAGACAAAAGCCCGATAATCTTGTTCAGCATGGTGCTGCGGCTTGCGCTGCAGAGCGGCCCGTCAGGGGTCGGTGCTGAGTACCAGTATTACGGGGTCCACCCATATCCGTTCCGCAAGGCTCAACAACTGAGAACCGGCGCGACGACAGGAGTACTAAGTGATTCAGCAGGAGTCGCGACTGAAGGTCGCCGACAACACGGGTGCCAAGGAAATCTTGACCATCCGCGTTCTCGGTGGATCCGGCCGTCGCTACGCAGGCATTGGCGACACCATTGTTGCCACCGTCAAGGACGCAATTCCCGGCGGCAACGTCAAGAAGGGCGATGTGGTCAAGGCCGTCATCGTCCGTACCAAGAAGGAACGCCGCCGCCAGGACGGTTCCTACATCAAGTTCGATGAGAACGCTGCAGTGATCTTGAAGAATGACGGAGACCCCCGCGGTACCCGTATCTTCGGCCCGGTCGGCCGCGAGCTTCGCGACAAGAAGTTCATGAAGATCATTTCGCTTGCTCCGGAGGTGCTGTAGACCATGGCAAAGATCAAGAAGGGTGACCTGGTTCAGGTCATCACCGGCGCAAAGGCAGAGCGCGGCGGAGACCGCGGCAAGCAGGGCAAGGTGCTGAAGGTTTACACCGACACCAACCGCGTCCTGGTTGAAGGCATCAACACCGTCAAGAAGCACACCAAGGTCGGCCAGTCCTCCAAGGGCTCCAAGACCGGTGGCATCGAGACCGTTGAAGCCCCCATCCACGTTTCCAACGTTGCAATTGTTGACCCGGAAACGAAGAAGCCCACCCGCGTTGGCTACCGCACCGAAACCGTCACGAAGGACGGCCGGACCCGCACCGTTCGCATCCGCGTCGCCAAGGGCTCTGGGAAGGACCTCTAATGACTGAGACCGTCACCAAGATCGTTCCCCGTCTGAAGACCCGCTACGCAGCGGAGATCAAGAAGACTCTGCAGGACGAGTTCAACTACGCAAACGTCAACCAGGTTCCGCGCCTCGTCAAGGTCGTCGTGAACATGGGCGTTGGAGATGCCGCCAAGGACTCCAAGCTCATTGACGGTGCCGTGCGCGACCTGACCGCGATCACCGGCCAGAAGCCGCAGATCACCAAGGCACGCAAGTCGATCGCACAGTTCAAGCTGCGCGAAGGCATGCCGATTGGCGCGCACGCAACGCTGCGCGGCGACCGCATGTGGGAATTCGTGGACCGCCTGGTTACCCTGGCGCTTCCCCGTATCCGCGACTTCCGCGGCCTGAGCGGCAAGCAGTTTGATGGCAACGGCAACTACACGTTCGGTCTGACCGAGCAGTCGATGTTCCACGAAATCGATCAGGACAAGATCGACCGCGTACGCGGCATGGACATCACCGTGGTTACCACCGCCAAGACCGATGACGAGGGACGCGCGCTGCTGAAGGCGCTCGGCTTCCCGTTCAAATCCGAAGATTAATTACTACGTAAAAGGTCTGCTGCCCGCCACCGGCATAGCCGCGGCTGCAGCAGAAACCGTTACGAGGGAGGGCTAGAGCCCACATGACAATGACAGATCCTGTCGCAGACATGCTCACGCGTCTGCGCAATGCAAACTCGGCATACCACGATTCCGTGTCCATGCCGTACAGCAAGCTCAAGGCACGCGTTGCCGACATCCTGAAGGCCGAAGGCTACATCGCCGGCTGGAAGGAAGAAGAGGCTGAGGTTGGCAAGACGCTGACCCTGGACCTCAAGTTCGGTCCGAACCGCGAGCGTTCAATTGCCGGCATCCGCCGCATTTCCAAGCCCGGTCTGCGCGTTTACGCGAAGTCCACCAACCTGCCGCGTGTGCTGGGTGGCCTGGGTATCGCAATCCTGTCGACGTCGTCAGGTCTCCTGACCGACCGCCAGGCCGCCAAGAAGGGTGTGGGTGGGGAAGTCCTCGCCTACGTCTGGTAGCAGGGAAGGGAAAGAAAAATGTCACGTATTGGACGTCTGCCCATCTCTGTCCCCGCCGGAGTCGACGTTGCCGTTGACGGCAACAACGTTACGGTCAAGGGTTCCAAGGGAGAGCTGAGCCACACTGTGGCCAGCCCGATCACGGTTTCCCTGGACGAGAACACCATCACCGTCGCCCGCCCCAATGACGAGCGCGAATCCCGTTCCCTCCACGGCCTGACCCGCACCCTGATCTCCAACATGATCATCGGTGTGACCGAAGGCTACAAGAAGGACCTGGAAATCGTTGGCACCGGTTACCGTGTGCAGGCCAAGGGCTCGGACCTCGAGTTCGCCCTGGGCTACAGCCACCCGGTTTCCGTGAAGGCTCCGGAGGGCATCACGCTCACCGTTACGGGCCCCACGAAGCTCACTGTTTCCGGCATTGACAAGCAGCAGGTCGGCGAGGTTTCCGCCAACATCCGCAAGCTGCGCAAGCCTGACCCCTACAAGGGCAAGGGCATTCGTTACGCCGGCGAGATTGTCCGCCGCAAGGTCGGAAAGGCTGGTAAGTAACCATGGCCATCAGCATTAATAAGAAGCGCAATTCCAAGAGCAAGTCCGCTTCCCGGAGCCGCCGCCAGCTGCGGATCCGCAAGCGCATTGCCGGCACCGCGGCTCGTCCGCGTCTGGTCGTCAACCGCTCTGCCCGCCACGTATTCGTCCAGGTTGTCGATGACAGCCGCGGCGTTACCGTTGCATCCGCGTCGACCATGGAAGCAGACCTGCGTTCCATGGAGGCCGACAAGACTGCCAAGGCCAAGCGCGTCGGCGAGCTCGTTGCCGAGCGCTCCAAGGCTGCCGGCGTTGAAGCCGTTGTCTTTGACCGCGGCGGAAACCGCTACCACGGCCGCATTGCGGCTGTTGCAGACGGCGCACGCGAAGGTGGGCTGGCACTGTGACCGAGGCTAACAAGGAAAAGGAAAATCAGGTGACTGAAGCTACATCTGCTGAGGCAACTGAGACCAAAGAAACCGCTGCCGCAGGCACCGACGACCGCCGCGGCGGCCGCCGGGGCGAGCAGCGCTCCGACCGTGGAGGCCGTGACCGCGGCGGACGCGGCGGACGCGACGGCGGACGTAATGATGACAAGGACAAGTTCATTGAACGCGTCGTGACCATCAACCGCGTCGCCAAGGTTGTCAAGGGTGGTCGGCGCTTCAGCTTCACCGCTCTGGTTGTTGTCGGTGACGGCAACGGCATGGTCGGCGTTGGCTACGGCAAGGCAAAGGAAGTTCCCTCGGCTATCGCCAAGGCTGTCGAGGAAGCGAAGAAGTCATTCTTCCGCGTTCCCCGCATCGGCGGCACCGTACCGCACCTCGTCCAGGGTGAAGCTGCTGCAGGCGTCGTCCTGCTGCGTCCGGCTTCCCCGGGTACCGGCGTTATCGCCGGCGGTCCGGTCCGTGCGATCCTCGAGTGCGCCGGTATCCACGACGTGCTTTCCAAGTCGCTGGGTTCCTCCAACGCGATCAACATCGTGCACGCCACGGTTGCAGCGCTTAAGGGTCTCGAAGAGCCGAAGGCAGTGGCAGCCCGCCGCGGCCTGCCGCTGGACGAGGTTGCTCCCGCCGCGATGATCCGCAACATGCAGAAGGCAGGTGCCTGATGACTACTCCGAAGCGCGTTGCCGTCAGCTCGGCACAGCTGGAAATCACTCAGATTAAGTCCACCATCGGTGGTAAGCAGAATCAGCGCGACACGCTGCGTTCACTCGGCCTCAAGCACATCGGCGACACCGTCGTCCGCAGCGCAGATGCCGTGACCGTTGGCATGATCAACACGGTTCCGCACCTCGTGAAGGTTGAGGAGGCGAAGTAACATGGCCGAAGAAAAGAATAATGCTCTGAAGGTCCACCACCTGCGTCCCGCACCGGGTGCCAAGACGGCTAAGACCCGTGTTGGCCGTGGTGAAGGTTCCAAGGGTAAGACTGCTGGCCGCGGTACCAAGGGTACGGCTGCCCGCTACCAGGTCAAGGCCGGTTTCGCAGGCGGGCAGCTTCCGCTGCACATGCGCCTGCCGAAGCTGCGCGGCTTCAAGAACCCGTTCAAGGTCGAATTCCAGGTTGTAAACCTGGACAAGATCTCCGAACTGTTCCCCGAAGGCGGCGAGATCACCGTTGAGGCCCTCGTAGCCAAGGGTGCCGTGCGCAAGAACCAGCCCGTCAAGGTCCTGGGCACCGGCGACATCACCGTCAAGGTTGATGTGAAGGTTGACGCCTTCTCCGCCAGCGCCGCAGAAAAGATCGCTGCAGCAGGCGGATCGGTTACGGCGCTCTAAGCACCGTGACAGACCGTGCGGGCTTCGTTCCCGGTGCCCGGGTAATCCGGGCACCGGGGCGGGGCATGCACTCCATCTGCTGACTACTAAGCTCCCGGCAGGCCACATGAAAGGCCCACCGGGAGCTTAGTGTCTTTAACCCCGGTGCCATTACCCGGTCTCCGCTGTTAACTGCTGTTGGTGCCATTAACACAACAGTGGGTCTGAGCGGATAGACTCAGTTTCTGTCATCAGTCCCGCCGGGACTCATTCCATACTTCAGGATTACTTCAGGAGGACGCTTGCTTAGCGCTATTGGCCGGGCTTTCCGGACGCCAGACCTGCGACGCAAGCTGTTGTTTACGCTGGGAATCATCACTATCTTCCGCATGGGTGCTTTTATCCCGGCACCGGGTGTTGACTACGGCAATGTGCAGCAGTGCTTGGCTCTTGGCGCCACCTCGGGTGGCCTGTATGAGTTTGTGAATCTCTTCAGCGGCGGTGCGCTGCTGCAGGTCTCCGTCTTCGCCCTCGGCATCATGCCGTACATCACCGCGAGCATTATCGTGCAGCTGCTCCGCGTGGTTATCCCGCACTTCCAGGCCCTCCACGACGAAGGGCAGCAGGGACAGTCGACGCTGACGCAGTACACGCGTTACCTCACGATCGCCCTTGGCCTGCTGAACGCGACCACGGTTGTTTCGCTGGCCCGGACAGGTGCCCTCTTCAACAACCAGTGCGCCCTGGATATCATCCCGGACGACAACATCATCACGATCCTCCTGCTCATCATCACCCTGACCGCCGGAACCGGCCTCATTATGTGGATGGGCGAGCTGGTCACCGAAAAGGGCGTCGGCAACGGCATGTCCCTCCTGATCTTCACCTCGATCGTGGCGAGCTTCCCCAGCGCCCTGGGTGCCATTCTCTCGGCACAGGGCTGGACGGTCTTCCTCGGCGTGATCGCGATCGGTATCGTCACGGTCGCCCTGGTGATCTTCGTTGAGCAGTCCCAGCGCCGTATTCCGGTGCAGTATGCCAAGCGCATGGTCGGACGCCGGACCGTCGGCGGGACCAACACCTACATTCCGATCAAGGTCAACATGGCCGGCGTGATCCCAGTGATCTTCGCGTCCTCCATGCTGTACCTGCCCTCGCTGCTGGCCCAGTTCAACACCCCGTCCGACGGCACTGCTCCGCCGGAATGGGTCGTCTGGATCAACAACTACCTGACATCGGGCGACCACCCGCTGTACATGGCCGTGTACTTCCTGATGATCGTGTTCTTTACGTACTTCTACGTCTCGATCACATTCAACCCGGAAGAAGTCTCCGAGAACATGAAGAAGTACGGCGGTTTCATCCCCGGCATCCGTGCCGGCCGCCCCACCGCCGAATACCTGCAGTACGTGCTGTCCCGCATTACCCTGCCCGGCGCCCTCTATTTGGGCCTTGTTGCCCTTATTCCGCTGATTGCCCTGGTGCTGGTCGGGGCAAACCAGAACTTCCCGTTCGGCGGAACCTCGATCCTCATCATGGTTGGTGTGGGCCTCGAGACGGTCAAACAAATTGACGCACAGCTTCAGCAACGTCACTACGAAGGGTTATTGCGATGACACGACTGCTCATTATCGGGCCTCCCGGCGCCGGCAAGGGAACACAGGCTTCCCGGATCTCGGACCGCCTCGGTATCGCAGCCATCTCCACTGGTGACATCTTCCGCTCCAACGTCAAGAACCTGACTCCGCTGGGTGTCGAGGCCAAGAAGTACATCGACGCCGGCAACTTTGTTCCCGACGAGGTCACGAACAACATGGTCCGTTCGCGCCTCAAGGAAGACGATGTAACCGAAGGCTTCCTGCTCGACGGTTACCCGCGCACCACCGCGCAGGTGGAGGAACTCGACGACATCCTGGCTTCCAGCAATCAGAAGCTCGATGCTGTCCTGCTGCTGACGGCGGACGACGAGGAACTCGTGGCGCGCCTGCTGAAGCGGGCGGAAATCGAAGGCCGCGCGGACGATAACGAAGAAGTCATCCGTCACCGCCTCGACCTCTACAAGCAGCAGACGGCCGACGTCGTCGCACGCTACGAGGACCGCGGCATCGTGACCCGGGTCAACGGCCTGGGCGATATCGACGAAGTCACCGAGCGCGTGATGCAGGCGCTCAAGGACCACAGCTAACAGATAGAAGGCGAGACGTTGGCCCAGCCACGGATCCAGTACAAATCCAACGCACAGATGCGCACCATGCTCGAAGCCGGCCTGGTGCTGATCAAAGCCCTGGACGCAGCGGTGGAAGCCGCCCGTCCGGGAGTGACCACGGCTGAACTGGACAAGGTTTTTGCTGCGGTCCTGGCGGAAGCCGGTGCCACGTCAAACTTCCTCGGTTACTACGGTTTTCCGGCGACCATTTGCACCTCCGTCAATGAGGAAGTCGTGCACGGCATCCCCGGTTCCCGCGTGCTGGACGACGGCGACATCATCTCCATCGATGGCGGTGCGGTGGTCAACGGCTGGCATTCGGACTCAGCCCGGACCGTCATCGTCGGAACGGCTGATCCCGAGGATCAGCGTCTCTCCGACGTCACCGAGAACGC
Organism: Arthrobacter sp.; assembly: GCF_031988865.1. Taxonomy (NCBI): domain Bacteria; kingdom Bacillati; phylum Actinomycetota; class Actinomycetes; order Micrococcales; family Micrococcaceae; genus Arthrobacter; species Arthrobacter sp. The sequence goes on along the minus strand of NZ_DALZXY010000022.1, from coordinate 27,502 downwards.
CATGTGGCACGGCATTGCAGCCGCCGCCAAGGGCAGGTTCGTGGGTGACATTGGTGCTGCCGTGGACGACTACGTCAGCAGCGTGCCGGGGAAGCCGCTGGGCATCCTCGAGGACTACGTGGGCCACGGCATTGGTTCGGAAATGCACCAGGCACCTGATGTGCTCAATTACCGGACCAGTCACCGCGGACCGAAGCTTAAGCCCGGCATGTGCCTGGCAATCGAGCCGATGCTGGTCCGTGGAGGAATCGAGACCCGCACGCTGGAGGATGACTGGACTGTTATTACCACCGACGGTGCGCGCTCCTGCCAGTGGGAGCACTCGGTGGCCATCCATGAGAAGGGCATCTGGGTGCTGACGGCGGCCGACGGCGGTGCGTCGCGGCTGGCGCCGCTTGGTGTCACTCCTGTGCCGATTCCGTAGCAGCTGCTTTTTGTGAAAGGCCCGTTCCGCCTCCAGGCGGGGCGGGCCTTTCACGTATCCGGGCTGCCCGGCACCGCTGGAGGCAAACCCGGAAATCACCGGCCAAATCCGTCAAAGGAGCAGGGGCCCGTCACAAAATGAACGCGGGCTGAACGGGCGCTGAAAGCCTGGGCAACGCGTGCTGAAGACTTTCCCCAAAGCGGTTGTTTCCGGTTTTACGGGGCCCTGGCGAACCTACGCTGAAGGCATCCACCAACTGCCGACGAAGGTTCTTCGCCCCATGTCATCCTCCACTTTGTCCCCGGCGCTGACGGCGCGCCCGGAGCGGTCAGCGCCCGGCAGCTCCAGCACCGGGGGAGTGCCACCGGCACCCCGGACCCGCCGGCCGGCCGCCAGGTGCTCCCGGCGGCGCAGCAACTGGCTGCTGTTCCCGCTGCTTGCCGGGCCCAACATCGCCCTGCTGCTGGTCTTCACCTACAAGCCGCTGCTGCAGTCCCTGTACTACTCCACGCTGCAGTGGAACATCGGCTCCAGTATCGCCAGGCCCGTGGGCCTGCGGAATTACACGGACTGGTTCACCGCGTCCTCCACACCCCAGATCGTGGGCGTCACGGTCATCTTCACCCTGGCCACAGTAGGCGGCGGCATGGTCATTGGCCTGCTCCTGGCGCTGCTGCTGAACAGCAAGCTCAAGCTGAGGGGAGCGGCCCGGACGATCGTCGTCGCGCCCTACGTCCTCTCCGGCGTCGCCGTCGGACTGCTGTGGCTTTTTGTCTTCGACCCGAACTTCGGCGTGACCTCGGCGCTGCTGCAGGCCGTGGGACTGCCTTCCCCGGACTGGTACAACGACCCCGGATATGCGCTGGCCATGGTGATCATCGTCTACCTCTGGAAGAACACGGGCTACGTGGCCCTGATCTACCTGGCCGGCCTGCAGGCCATTCCACGGGACGTGCTCGAGGCCGCCGCACTGGACGGGGCAGGCCGGATCCGCAGCCTCCTCTCGGTGGTGCTGCCTCTGCTGGGGCCCACAACGTTCTTCCTCTCCGTCACCACCCTGCTCAGCTCGCTGCAGTCCTTCGACATCATCCAGGCCATGACCAAGGGCGGTCCGCTCGAGGGCACAACCACCATGATGTACCAGATCTACCGGGAAGGATTCAGCAACGGGACGGCCGGCTACTCCTCGGCCATCGCCACCATTCTTTTCGTGGTCCTGCTGGCCGTCACGCTGGTCCAGCTCAAATTCGTCGAAAAGAAGGTGCACTACTCATGAGCCGTACCCGGACCCGGACCCGGATTGCCGGCTACGGCACTCTGCTGGCTGCCGTTGCCGTGATGGTGCTGCCGCTGGCCTGGATGGCGCTGGCCAGCTTCAAGGAACCTGATGAGATCTACACGGTGCCGATCCAGTGGCTCCCGGAAGCGTGGGACCTCTCCAACTACGCGGCCGCCCTGGAACGGGTGCCGTTCGGCAATTTCTTCGCGAACTCGCTCCTGGTGACCGCCATCGGAGCCTCACTCAAGATAATCCTCGGCCTGACGACGGCGTATGCCCTGGTGTTCCTGGACGTGCCGTTCAAGAAGGTGTTCTTCGCCGTCGTAATTTTGGCCTTGCTGATACCCCAGCAGATCGTGATCATCCCCAACTACACGCTGGTTGCCGGGCTGGGCTGGCTGAACACCTACCAGGGCATGATCCTGCCGGGCCTGGCCAGCGCGTTTGGCACGTTCCTCTTCCGCCAGCACTTCCTTTCGCTTCCGGCCTCGGTCCTGGAAGCGGCAGGGCTCGACGGCGCCGGTCACCTGCGCAGGCTCTTCCAGTTCGTGGTCCCGATGTCCGCGCCCACCATCGCCGCCGGCCCCCTTGTCTCGGTGGTCAACGAATGGAACGAATACCTGTGGCCGTTCCTGGTCGCCTCCGACG
>NZ_DALZXY010000022.1:0-25141 GCF_031988865.1 Arthrobacter sp. | reverse complement strand
ACCTCTGGCCGCTGCTGGTCGTGGACAAGGCGGACATGATGACCCTTCCAGTCGGGCTGACGCTGCTGCAGAACAACGACGGCGTCACCAACTGGGGCGTACTAATGGCCGGGACAGTCCTGGTCACCGTGCCGGTGCTCGTCCTGTTCTTCGTCCTCCAGCGCCGGATCGTCTCCGGCCTGACCTCCGGTGCCGTCACCGGCTGAGCCCGAAAACCACTCCAACCACCCTCACTTCAGCACCCATAAACCGAAGGAAACCATGAACAAGCGCTTTGGCCCTGCCACCCTGCCCGCTGCCGTCCTTCCCGGCGCCGGACTTTCCCGCCGGAATATCCTGGCACTCGCCGGAATCCTCGGAGGCGCAGCCGCATTGGCCGCCTGCGGCGGCCCCTCGACCGCCGGTGAAGGTGGAGCCGTGAAGGCGGCCGGGACCGACTGGCAGGCCGTGACTCCAGCGAAAAAGATCACCTGGTGGTCCAACCACCCCGGGGCATCCAAACCGGTCGAGGAGGAACTGATCCGCCGCTTCTCCCAGGAGACGGGCATCGAGGTTGAGCTGGTCACGGCCGGCGCGAACTACGACGAAGTCGCCCAGCGCTTCCAGTCCTCGGCTGGAACTGACAACGTGCCGGACCTGGTCGGCGCCAGCGATGTCTGGTGGTTCCGTTACATGATCAACGGACAGATCATTCCGGTCGACGACCTCGCCGTGCACCTTGCGGTCGATACCGCCGACTACAACCAGGGCCTGTACAACGACTACCAGTTCGGCGACAACCACTGGGCGTTCCCCTACGCCCGCTCCACGCCGCTGTTCTACTACAACCGGGACCTGTTCAAAGCTGCGGGACTGCCGGACCGCGCACCGAAGACCTGGACTGAATACAACGAGTGGGCTCCGGCGCTGGCCGCGGCCAACAACGGAGCCGTCCCAATGTCGCTGGGCTCGGACACCTCCTGGTCGGCCTGGTGGTTCTGCAACATCATGTGGGGCATGGGCGGCGCCTACTCGGAGCAATGGACCCTCAAGCTTGATGATCCAAAGACTGTCGAAGCAGGTGAGTTCCTCCGCCGGATGATGAACCGGGACAGGACGGTGACCGTGTCCGCAGCGGACTACATTGCCGACTTCACCGCCGGGGTGAGTACCTGCACCATCGCCTCCACCGGTTCACTGAGCGGGATCCTCGAAGCGGCGAAGTTCGACGTCGGCACCGGGTTCCTGCCCGAGGGCCCGGACGGCGCTGCCTGCCCCACCGGCGGCACCGGAATCGCCATCGCCGCGGGCAAGTCTCCGGAACAGCAGCTGGCAGCCGCCATGTTCCTCAAGTTCATCGGCGAGCCGGAGCAGACCGCCTACTTCTCCGCGAACACCGGCTACATGCCGGTCCGTACCTCCGCAGCGGACGGACAAACCATGCAGGCCGTCTACGCGAAGGCCCCGCAGTTCCGGACGGCCGTGGATCAGCTGGCCACCACCCGGGTCCAGGACTGGGCCCGCTCGTTTGTTCCCTCCGGTGACCAGGCACTGACCACCGCTTTGGAGAAAATCATGCTGCAGGACATCCCGGCAGCCGAGGCGTTCGCCGGTGCCGCGGAAGCGATCAGCAAATCCTTCGAGCAGAACGTGGAGCCGTACCTGTGAGCCTGCGCCCGCCCCGTACCGGGGCGGTGCTGAACATCGCCCACCGTGGGAATTCCGCGCAGGCCCCCGAAAACACCCTGGCCGCCTTCGCTTCGGCAGCGGCGGCCGGTGCCGGGATGATCGAGACTGACCTGCAGCTCAGCGCCGATGGCAAGGTGGTGCTCATTCACGACGGCTCCCTGGCCCGGACCGCCGGCACTAGTCTGCAGGTGGCGCAGGCAACGGCAGATCGGCTGCGTGCCGCTGACGCCGGGTCCTGGTTCGCGCCGGAATTCACCGGGGAACGGATTCCGGACCTGGAAGACCTCCTTGTCTTTGCTGCGGGCCACCCCGGCATCGGCTGGCTCCTGGAGTTCAAAGGGGAGTGGACGGTCGAGGAGCTGGTTCCCGTGACGGAGGCCCTGCAGCAGGAGACGGGCGGATTGGGGGAGCGCTGCCTGCTTCAAGGGTTCTCTCGCACAACGGTGAAGAACCTCCTGGCAGCGGCACCGGACCTGTTGCGGGGACTGCTGATCGCCGTACCACCGCCTGCGGGCAGCGAAGCTGAGCTCCTGGAGTTCCTGGCCGACGTCGGCGCTGCCGCCTGCAATCCGCACGGTGCGGTGCTGGCCGCTGCTCCGGAACTGGTGGACAGTCTGCACGCCAACGGGCAGGTAGTCTATGCATGGACGCTGAATGAGCCGGCCCATTGGGAGGCGGCGGTGTCGGCCGGTGTGGACGGAATCATCACCGATCACCCGGCCGGACTCGCAGCCTGGATGCGGCTGGCCGTACCCCATACGAGCGTCCAGGGGATTTAACTTATCGGGCATCGTACCGTAGAGTTATCTGTTGGTTGTCTCTACATTCGTGCCCTTTTCCATCCGGATAATCCGGCCGGTCGGGACCGGATAGGACACCAAAAACCAAAACCGCCGCCCGCGGAATCAAGGGCGGCACAGACGTTAGCGGAGGATATGGCCAAGAAAGACGGCGTCATAGAGATTGAGGGCTCGGTCAACGAAGCCCTGCCCAATGCGATGTTCCGCGTTGAGCTGGCCAACGGCCACATTGTGCTCGCACACATCTCGGGAAAGATGCGTCAACACTACATTCGCATCCTCCCCGGAGACCGCGTTGTAGTGGAACTTAGCCCGTACGACCTCACCCGGGGCCGTATCGTCTACCGCTACAAGTAACAATATGGCTCCGGTGTCTCCGAAGGAGATCCGGAGTTCAACCCTGCAACCACGCAAAGGAAAACCATGAAGGTCCAGCCGAGCGTCAAGCAGATCTGCGATAAGTGCAAGGTGATTCGCCGTAACGGCCGAGTCATGGTGATCTGCGAGAACCCGCGCCACAAGCAGCGCCAGGGCTAATTAGCGGTAAACGTCCAAGGACCCGCAGGGGACCTGGGGCACGCTAAGCCCACGCGTAGTAGTAATTGAATATGGCAGTACAGCGTCTGATACGCGTGACGCACACCCCCGGTACGGAGGCCGGGGACCTGGAAACGGGGACGTACTGCTTCAGACCTCCGGTAATACCAAAGGAGAACCGCCAATATGGCACGTCTCGCCGGCGTAGACATTCCCCGCGAAAAGCGGGTAATCATTGCGCTTACCTACATCTACGGCGTGGGCAAGACCCGTGCAGAGCAGACCTTGGCAGAGACCGGCATCAGCCCGGATACTCGCGTCAAGGACCTCACCGATGCTGAGCTCGTTCAGCTGCGTGACTACATCGAGGGCAACTTCAAGGTTGAGGGTGACCTTCGCCGCGAGGTAGCAGCAGATATCCGCCGCAAGGTTGAGATCGGCAGCTACCAGGGCATCCGTCACCGCCGCGGCATGCCCGTACATGGCCAGCGCACCAAGACCAACGCTCGTACCCGCAAGGGCCCGAAGCGCACCGTTGCCGGTAAGAAGAAGGCTGGCCGCTAAATAACGCGGTCCAGGCCATGACCTGCACTGTCAGGTCACCTATTCCAAACTCTTTGTAGGAGAAGTAATGCCCCCCAAGACTCGTGGAGCGGTACGCAAACCGCGTCGCAAGGATAAGAAGAATATCGCGCTCGGCCAGGCGCATATCAAGAGCACTTTCAACAACACCATCGTGTCCATCACGGACCCGTCCGGTGCTGTTATCTCATGGGCTTCCGCCGGTGAGGTTGGCTTCAAGGGTTCCCGCAAGTCCACCCCGTTCGCTGCACAGATGGCTGCTGAAGCCGCTGCGAAGCGCGCCCAGGAACACGGCGTCCGCAAGGTCGACGTCTTCGTAAAGGGCCCGGGATCGGGACGCGAGACCGCCATCCGGTCGCTGCAGGCCACCGGCCTGGAAGTTGGCACCATCCAGGATGTCACCCCGAGCGCACACAACGGCTGCCGTCCCCCGAAGCGCCGCCGCGTCTAATTCGCATTCGTTGCCGGTGCCGGAACTGCCCGTCGGGTCTGTCCTGCTTTTAGCAGGCCAGGCCCGAAGGGCGGTCCGGCCCGGGTGCGAGGCTGCTAGCCGTCCAAGACGCCCGCGGGAGACCCCGTCGTCGTCGTTTCCACCATTTGTGCTGCGTCATATAGCGGACGCTCGCTGAAAGGAAATGCAAGTGCTCATTGCACAGCGCCCCACCCTCACAGAAGAAGTCGTAGCTGACAACCGCTCCCGGTTCATCATCGAACCGCTGGAACCGGGCTTTGGCTACACCCTCGGCAACTCCCTTCGCCGTACGCTGCTTTCCTCCATCCCCGGTGCTGCCGTAACCAGCATCCGCATCGATGGAGTTCTGCACGAGTTCACCACCGTTCCGGGCGTTAAGGAGGATGTCACTGAGATCATCCTGAACGTCAAGAACCTGTCGGTGTCCTCCGAGCATGACGAGCCCGTCGTGGCCTACCTGCGCAAGCAGGGCCCCGGCGTCGTCACCGCTGCGGACATTGCTCCGCCGGCCGGCGTGGAGTTCCACAACCCGGATCTGCACATCGCCACCCTGAACTCGAAGGGCAAGTTCGAACTCGAACTGACCATCGAGCGTGGACGTGGCTACGTTTCCGCAAGCCAGAACAAGTCCGGCGACCAGGAGATCGGCCGTATCCCGGTTGACTCCATCTACTCGCCGGTCCTGAAGGTGACCTTCCGCGTGGAGGCCACCCGTGTCGAGCAGCGCACCGACTTCGACCGCCTGATCGTCGACGTCGAAACCAAGGATGCCATTGCACCGCGCGACGCCGTCGCGTCCGCAGGCACCACCCTGGTTGAGCTCTTCGGCCTGGCCCGTGAACTGAACACTGCGGCTGAAGGCATCGAAATCGGTCCGAGCCCCACGGATGCCGCCCTGGCAGCCGACATGGCCCTGCCGATTGAGGACCTTGAGCTGACCGTGCGCTCCTACAACTGCCTCAAGCGCGAAGGCATCCACAGCGTGGGTGAACTCGTAGCCCGCTCCGAGGCTGACCTGATGGACATCCGCAACTTTGGTGCGAAGTCCATCGACGAGGTGAAGGCAAAGCTGGTCGAACTGGGTCTGTCCCTGAAGGATTCCCCTCCCGGGTTTGACCTTGCAGCCCGCGCCGCAGCCATTGAAGAGGACGAGTCCGAATTCTCGGACGACGAGCTCTAACTACGCAAAATTTATGCCGCCGTGCCTGAGCACAGTGCGGCACCGTTTGAGGAGAAAATGTAATGCCTACACCCACCAAGGGTAAGCGCCTCGGAGGCAGCCCGGCTCACCAGCGCCTGATGCTGGCGAACCTGGCCGCACAGCTGTTCGAGCACAAGCAGATCACCACCACGGTGACCAAGGCCAAGCGCCTGCGTCCCTACGCAGAACGCCTGATCACGTTCGCAAAGCGCGGAGACCTGTCTTCCCGCCGCCGCGTCCTGGCCCTGATCTCTGACAAGGGCCTCGTCCACGAGCTCTTCACCGAGATCGCACCGGCCGTTGCCCAGCGCGACGGCGGTTACACCCGCATCACCAAGATCGGCAACCGCAAGGGCGACAACGCTCCCATGGCCGTCATCGAACTGGTGCTGGAACCGCTTTCTGCCAAGCAGTCTGTTGTTGCCGAGGCGTCCACCGCCGCTGCAGCCGCTGCCCCGGCTCCGGTTGCTGAGTCTGCCGATTCCGCCGATTCCGGCGAGTCCGCTGATTCGGCTGAATCCGCCGATTCCGCAGAGTCCGCCGACTCGGCTGAATCCGCAGACGAAGCTGCAGAAGCGACCGAAGAGAAGAAGTAATTCTCTGATTGCTTTGCTCTGCCCTTAATATTGAGGGTATGAGTATCGAGAAACCCGCCGTCCCGCATCTGGACGGCGGGTTTCTTCGTATCCGGCTGGACCTCTCCTACGACGGAGCGCCCTTTGCCGGCTGGGCTGCACAGCCCGGACGCCGCACCGTCCAGGGAACGCTGGAGGCAGCCCTTGCCGTGCTGATCCGCAGGCCCGTGCGCGTGACCGTCGCCGGGCGAACTGACGCCGGTGTCCACGCCCGCAGCCAGGTCGTCCACTTCGACCTCACGGAATCAGAGTGGCGCTCCCTGGCACGGGATGACCAGGACCCAGCCATTGCGCTGCGGCGCCGGCTGCGCGGGGTGCTCAACCGCGAATTGACCCTTCCGCTGAAGGATGCCGGAGCCTCCAGGCGGGCTGCAGGAGCCCTCGCGGGTGCGATCGAGGTCCGTGGCGTCTCTGAGGCTCCCGCGGGATTCGACGCGCGCTTCTCGGCCCTGTGGCGCAGGTACAGCTACCGGATCGCAGACCGGGAGGCGGCCTGGGATCCGCTGTTCCGCAACATTAGCCTCTGGTACAAAGTTCCGGTCGACGAGGACGCGATGAATCAGGCCGCTGCCGGGGTGCTGGGTATCCAGGACTTCCTCTCCTTCTGCAAGCCGCGCGTGGGGGCCACCACCATCCGCGAACTGCAGGAGTTCTCCTTCACCCGTGGACCCGACGGTGTGCTTACGGCACACCTCCAGGCCGATGCCTTCTGCCACAACATGGTGCGCTCCCTGATTGGTGGTGCGCTGCTGGTCGGAGCGGGGGAGCGGCGGCCGCAGTGGCTGGCGGAACGGATGTTCGCGCGGATCCGGGACTCGAAATCCATCCTGGCCCCGCCGCATCCGCTGGTGCTGGAGGAAGTGCGGTATCCCGACGCCGAGCAGCTGCTGATCCGGGCAGAAATGACCCGTGCCCGAAGGGCGTAGAAGAGGGCATAGAATAGTCAGGACAGTCGCGTGCGCCGGACTTTGACCTGGCCCGGCAAGCAAGCTATTGTTTATAGTCGTTGTGCGTGTCCTACCTCGATAGGTCTATGCCCACGGGAGCGGCTCAGTTGCAGAGCCACCTGGCCCCGGGGAGATAGCCGAGAACTCAGGACCACTGGTTACATCAGTCCTCACCTGACCGTCCGGTAACGCATAGAGAAGCTGCGCGGCGTATGGCATCCATACGCGGCGCGCCACCTAAGAAGAAGAAACGAAGGCAAAAACGTGCGTACGTACACCCCGAAGCCCGGCGACATCAACCGCCAGTGGCACGTCATTGACGCCACCGACGTTGTCCTAGGCCGTCTTGCCAGCCAGACCGCAACACTGCTGCGCGGAAAGCACAAGCCGACCTTTGCCCCCCACATGGACATGGGCGATTTCGTCATCATCATCAACGCTGAGAAGGTTGCCCTGACCGGCGCCAAGCTCGAACAGAAGCGTGCCTACCGCCACTCGGGTTACCCGGGCGGCCTGTCCTCCGTAAACTACGCAGAACTGCTGGAGAAGAACCCGGTGCGCGCAGTTGAGAAGGCCATCCGCGGCATGCTGCCCAAGAACTCCCTCGCTGCACAGCAGATGGGCAAGCTGAAGGTATACGCCGGTGCTGAGCACCCGCATGCCGCTCAGCAGCCCAAGACCTTCGAAATCACCCAGGTCGCCCAGTAGTTCTGGCCCGCCAACTAAGAAATTAATTCAAGGAGAATCGTGGCTCAGAACACTGAAGAGCTGAATGACAACACCGAGGAGCTCACCAGCTACACCTCGGAAAGCACCGACGCTGCCCAGGCAGACGTCAAAGAACGCCCGGCTCTGACCGTTGCCGGTTCCGCTGTTGGCCGCCGCAAGGAAGCCATTGCCCGCGTCCGGGTTGTCCCGGGTACCGGCAAGTGGATCGTCAACGGCCGCGAACTGGACGATTACTTCCCGAACAAGCTGCACCAGCAGGAAGTCAACGAGCCGTTCAAGCTTCTTGACCTCGACGGCGCATACGACGTTATCGCCCGTATCCACGGTGGCGGCGCATCCGGCCAGGCAGGCGCACTGCGTCTCGGCGTAGCTCGCTCGCTGAACGAGATCGACCGCGAAAACAACCGCCCCGCCCTGAAGAAGGCCGGCTTCCTGACTCGTGACGCCCGCGTCATCGAGCGCAAGAAGGCAGGTCTCAAGAAGGCCCGCAAGGCACCTCAGTACTCCAAGCGCTAATTCAGCGCTACCCAGGTTGCGGCCGCTGGAGCGTCCGCAACCTGGGGCCCTCGCGCTGAATTGGCGCTTGGCTCCACAAGCGCTGATTCGGCGCTTGGCTCCACAAGCGCTGATTCGGTGCTTGGGGTCACGAGCGGTGATTCGGTGCTTGAGTTCACGAATGCTGGTTCAGCGTTTGGGTTCACAAGCGCTGGCTCAGTGCGCGGATTCACAAGTGCTGACATGCGTACAGAAAACCCCCGGCTTCGGCCGGGGGTTTTCTGCTTAAATCACTGGTCAGCCGCGTGGGGGTAGCCGGAATGGTCCAGGGCCTGCACGGAGTGATCCGGTCAATCCGGCGCAGCGCGCAGCGCAGCGTTTGGGCGCAGGACTTGCTTCGGTGGCAGAATAGGCGCGGGGGTTGCAAGCGGGAACCCCTGCTGGGCTACTGCATGCTTGGTTACTACATGCTGTTAAGGATTCTTTGAACATGACACGACTGTTTGGTACCGACGGTGTTCGGGGACTGGCCAACGGCCTTATCACGGCAGAAGTAGCCCTGGGGCTCGCACAGGCTGCCGCCGTCGTCCTGGGACACCGCCAAGTGGCGGCCGGCAAGCGACCGGTAGCTGTCGTGGCGCGTGACCCGCGGATCAGCGGAGACTTCATCTCCGCCGCCGTCGAGGCCGGGCTCGCGAGTTCCGGGGTGGATGTTTACGACGCCGGGGTTCTCCCAACCCCCGCGGCTGCCTATCTCGTGGCAGACCTTAATGCCGACTTCGGTGTCATGATTTCGGCCTCCCATAATGCGGCCCCGGACAATGGGATCAAATTCCTGGCCCGCGGCGGGCAGAAGCTCGATGACGCGCTCGAAGACGCGATCGAAGCGGAAATGGCAGCGCCGAACCTGCGCCCCACCGGGGCTGCGGTTGGCCGGATCCAGCGCTTTGCAGACGCGGAGGACCGCTACATCGTCCACCTGCTGCAGACCCTCCCGCACCGGCTCGATGGCATCAAGGTGGTCCTGGACTGCGCGCACGGCGCCGCCAGCGGCTGCTCCCCGCAGGTGTTCGCCGATGCCGGTGCCGAAGTAGTGGTGATCGGTGCTGACCCCGACGGCATCAACATCAACGACGGCTACGGATCCACGCACCTGGAACCCCTGCAGGCCGCCGTCCTGGAGCACGGTGCGGATCTGGGCATCGCGCACGACGGCGACGCGGACCGCTGCCTGGCGGTGGACGGCGAAGGTAACATCGTCGATGGTGACCAGATCATGGCCATCATGGCCGTAGCCATGAAGACGTCCGGAGAGCTGAAGGACGACGCCCTTGTAGCCACTGTCATGAGCAACCTTGGCCTGAAGCTTGCGCTGCGGGAGGCTGGCATCAGTATCCGCGAAACCGGCGTAGGCGACAGGTACGTGCTGGAAGCCATGCGGGAAGGCGGCTACAGCCTCGGCGGCGAGCAGTCCGGCCACGTGATCTTCTCCAAGTACGCGACCACCGGCGACGGTGTCCTCACGGGCCTGCAGCTGGCCGCCCAGATGGCCCGGACGGGCCGCAGCCTGAAACAGCTCGCGAGCATCATGGACAAGCTGCCCCAGGTGCTCATCAACGTCAAGAACGTGGACAAGGGCGCTGCCTCCTCCAACGACGCCGTCCGGCAGGCCGTGATCGATGCCCAGGAGAAGCTCGGGGAAACCGGGCGTGTACTGCTCCGCCCCTCCGGAACCGAGCCACTGGTCCGGGTGATGGTCGAAGCGGCAGACATGCAAACCGCACAGACGGTTGCCGAGAAGCTGGCAGCAACCGTGGAGGCCAACCTCTCGCTGGCTGCATCCGAAGGCGCCGGCGTCTAAAACGTATCCGCTGGGCCGGCCCGCCGCCGGAATACCGGCCCAGCTGTGGGGAATCAGCCCCTGGAACTGCCGAGAGGCTGGCTCGCTGAACCGGAGACGCCGGTTTGGCTGGAGACGCCGGTTTGGCTGGACTGGCTGATGAGGGCGTCCCGGATTTCGGTCAGCAGCACGATCTGCGGGTCCGCTGGTTCGGCCGGCACGATGCCGAGGCGGCGGTTGCGCCGCTCGATCATCTTGTTCATAGGCAGCACGATCACGAAGTACACGGTCGCGGCGATGAGCAGGAAGTTCACGACGGCGGTGAGCAGCACCCCGAAACTTATGGTGTTTCCGTTGAGCTCCACAACTGCGAAACGCTCGAAGTTCGGTGATCCAACGAGGGCAGAAATGAACGGCATAAGGACGGCGGAGACCATCGCGTTGATGACGGCGCTGAAGGCAGTTCCGATGATGACGGCAACGGCCAGGTCAAGGACGTTGCCTTTCAGGATGAATTCTTTGAACCCTTTGAGCATTGGCCCAGACTACCGGTATGGGCGTGGCCGGGCGGCAAGGCCTTAGGTCTTGCGCAGGAGCATCCTCGTGACGGAATGGTCCGCATCCTTGGTGAGGACCAGCTGGGCCCGCCCCCGGGTCGGCAGGACGTTCGTCACGAGGTTCGGCTCGTTGATCCGCTTCCAGATGCCCAGCGCCGTTTCCCGTGCCTCATGGTCGGAGAGACCGGCGTAACGGTGGAAGTAGGAGGCCGGATTAGCGAAGGCGCCGCTGCGCAGCGACTGGAACCGCTGGACGTACCACTCCTCAATGTAGGAGGTCCGTGCATCCACGTAGATCGAAAAGTCGAAGAAATCGCTGAGCGCCAGGCCCGAGCGTCCGTCCGTGCGGGTCCGTGCCGGTGCCAGGACGTTGAGCCCTTCCACGATCAGGACGTCCGGACGGTGGACGACGATTTCCGAATCCGGAACGATGTCATAGGTCAGGTGTGAATACCGCGGTGCACGCACTTCTTCGGCCCCGCTCTTGACCGCGCTGACGAAGCGCAGCAGCCGCCGGCGGTCGTAGCTCTCGGGGAAGCCTTTGCGTTCCATCAAACCGCGGCGCTTAAGTTCTGCGTTGGGGTAGAGAAAACCGTCGGTGGTGATGAGCTCGACGTTGGGGGTGTCCGGCCAGCGCCGCAGCATTTCCCGAAGCACACGGGCCGTGGTGGATTTGCCGACGGCGACGGACCCGGCGACCCCGATCACGAACGGTGTCCGCGTGGTCTTCTCACCGAGGAAGGTGGTGGTCGCGCTGTGCAGCTTGCCGGCTGCCGCCACGTAGAGATTCAGCAGCCGGGAGAGCGGCAGATAGACCTCGCGCACCTCATCCAGGTTCAGTTGGTCGCCAAGTCCGCGCAGGCGCGTGATGTCGTCCTGGTTGAGGGGTGACTCGATTTCGTGGGACAGCCGTGACCAGGTCTGCCGGTCCAGTTCAACGAAGGGAGTGAAGTTGGTCTCGTGGCCGTTTCCCGGCGTTGACTTAGGAGTTGGTTCGGTCACTCTAGGAATTGTGCACTGCCGCGGCGGTCATTCCAAACATGGATCAACTACGGGGGCGCTGAGCGGGGCCGGCATTTCGACCGACAGCGACCACTGCCGGTAGTCTTAGGTCCATGTGTGGAATCGTAGGATATACCGGCCGCCCGGGCGCCGCAGCAGCTATTGGGCATAGCGCCCTGGACGTCGTTATGGAGGGGCTGCGCCGCCTCGAATACCGCGGTTATGACTCAGCCGGCGTCGCCGTGCTGACCGACGCCGGGATGGAGTCCCGCAAAAAGTCGGGAAAGCTGGCCAACCTGGTCGCCGAGCTGAAGAATTCTCCGCTTCCTGAGGCCACCACCGGCATCGGCCACACCCGCTGGGCAACCCACGGCGGGCCCACCGATGGAAATGCCCACCCGCACCTGGCGGATAACGACCGCCTTGCCGTCATCCACAACGGCATCATCGAGAACTTCGCCGAGCTGAAGCAAGAGCTCCTCGCCGCGGGCGTCGTTTTCCGCTCGGAAACCGACACCGAGGTTGCCGCTGCCCTGCTGGGCCGCATTTACGCCTCCACCGGAGACCAGGACCTGGCGCGCAGCATGCAGCTTGCCTGCCAGCGCCTTGAAGGTGCCTTCACCCTGCTCGCCGTGCACGCCGATTCCCCGGACACCGTGGTCGCCGCCCGCCGGAACTCCCCGCTCGTCGTCGGGCTTGGCGAGGGTGAGAACTTCCTCGGCTCCGACGTTTCCGGCTTCATCGACTTCACCCGCCGGGCCGTGGAACTGGGCCAGGACCAGATCGTCACGATCACCCCCGAGTCCGTCGAAATCACCGACTTCTTCGGCGTACCCGCCGAGGGGACCGAATTCGAGGTCAACTGGGACGCTGCCGCAGCGGAAAAGGGCGGCTACGACTCCTTTATGGAGAAGGAAATCAACGACCAGCCCCAGGCTGTGGCCGACACCCTGCTGGGCCGCTTCGATGCCGATGGACGCCTGACTCTTGATGAGCTGCGCGTCAGCACCGAGGAACTGAAGTCGATCAACAAGATCATGGTCCTGGCCTGCGGCACTTCCGCCTACGCCGGCCAGGTTGCCAAGTACGCCATCGAGCACTGGTGCCGCATCCCTGTGGAGGTCGAGCTCAGCCATGAGTTCCGCTACCGTGATCCGATCGTCGACTCCAACACCCTGATCGTGGCAATCTCCCAGTCCGGGGAGACCATGGATACGCTCATGGCCGTGCGCTACGCCAAGGAACAGGGCGCCAAGATCCTGTCCATCTGCAACACCAACGGATCCACCATTCCGCGCGAAGCGGATGCCGTGCTCTACACCCACGCCGGACCGGAAATCGCCGTCGCCTCCACCAAGGCCTTCCTCGCCCAGATCACCGCGACCTACCTGCTGGGCCTCTACCTCGCACAGGTGCGCGGCGCAAAGTTCCAGGGCGAAATCAAGGACATCCTGGCTGACCTGGCCAAGGTTCCCGCCAAGATCCAGCAGGTGCTCGACAACGCCGGTGCGATCAAGGAACTCGGCCAGCTGATGGCCGGCACTTCCTCGGTGCTTTTCCTCGGCCGCCACGTCGGCTTCCCCGTCGCCATGGAAGGCGCCCTGAAGCTCAAGGAACTGGCGTACATCCACGCCGAGGGCTTCGCCGCCGGCGAGCTCAAGCACGGACCGATCGCGCTGATCGAGGAAGGCCAGCCGGTCTTCGTCGTTGTACCCTCGCCCCGCGGCCGGGATTCGCTGCATGCCAAGGTCGTGTCCAATATCCAGGAAATCCGGGCCCGCGGCGCGAAGACCATCGTCATCGCCGAAGAAGGGGACGACGCCGTCAAGGCCTACGCCGAGCACGTCTTCTACGTCCCGGAGACACCCACACTGCTGGCTCCGCTGCTGACCACCGTTCCGCTGCAGATCTTCGCCTGTGCCCTGGCTACCGCCAAGGGATACGACGTCGACCAGCCGCGTAACCTGGCCAAGTCCGTAACCGTCGAATAAGCAGGCAGAACCGGGGGAACCAATGATTGTCGGAATTGGCGTTGACGTCGTAGACCTAGAGCGTTTCGGGCGTCAGCTCGAGCGGACCCCCGGGCTCCGGGCACGGCTCTTCGTCCCTGCGGAACGGGAGTTGAACCTGCGTTCCCTGGCGGCACGGTTTGCCGCGAAGGAGGCCGTGGCCAAGGCCCTTGGCGCTCCGGCCGGCATGAACTGGCAGCACTGCCAGGTGGAACTGGATGCCTCCGGCGCACCGCGTGTGCGCGTCGAAGGAACCGTCGCCGCCGCAGCGGAGGCCAAGGGCGTACGCACCTGGCACCTCTCCCTGAGTCACGACGGCGGCGTCGCCACTGCCATGGTGGTAGCCGAGGGCTAATCTGGTACGCATGATCAGTGCGTATTCCGGGACCGCCGTACGGGCAGCAGAACAACCGCTTCTGGACTCCGGTGCCGGGCCGGCGCTGATGCAGACGGCCGCCTATGGCCTCTATCAGGCCGCCGCGCTGCTCCTCACCAGCAGGCGTGGACGCGTTTACGGATCCAAGGCCGTGGTCCTGGCCGGCGCGGGCAATAACGGCGGCGACGCGCTGTACGCCGCTGCCCGCCTGATCGCGCGCGGCGGCAGCGCCACCGCTATCCTTACCTCCACGGCCGTCCACCTCGAGGCCCTCGCCGCGTTCCGTAGCCGCGGCGGAAAAACCCTGCGCCTCACCGAAGCCAACACCGGCGCGGTCCTGGACCTCTGCCGGCGTTCCGACCTGGTGCTCGACGGGATTCTCGGGACCGGGGGCAGGGGAGGCCTCCGAGCCCCGGCCGCAGGACTGGCCGCGCTGGAACCGGCGCGCCTGCGCCGCGGCCAGTTCCCCGCCGTCGTCGCCTGCGATCTGCCCAGCGGGATTAATGCCGATACCGGGGAGGTTGCCGGGGCCTACCTGCGCGCCGACCTGACAGTGACGTTCGGGGCGCCTAAGACGGGGCTCATGACCGGCCCCGGGGCAGAGGCGGCCGGCCGGATCGAGTGCGTGGACCTCGGCCTCTCCCAATACCTGGAAACTCCCGGCGTGCTGCGCCTGGAGGACACGGACATCGCGGACCTGGTTACGGCGCCGCAGCCCGGCGATCACAAATACAGCCGCGGAGTGCTCGGTATCGCGGCGGGATCGGCAACCTACCCGGGGGCGGCGGTCCTGGCCACCGGTGCCGCCCTGGCCACCGGCGTCGGCATGGTCCGCTTTCTGGGACCAGAACCGGTGCGCCGGCTGATCAACCTGGGGCATCCCGAAGCGGTCTGCTCGGAGGGGGCGGTGCAGCAGGCGCATGTGCAGGCCTGGGTGGCCGGCCCCGGCGCGGGGGAGGACGACGGCCAGCGCCGCAGGGCGGTGGACGCCATGGCCTCCGGGCTTCCCGCCGTGATCGATGCCGATGCCATCTCCGCCGTCAAGCCGGGCTTGGGGCCGCAGGTCATCCTCACGCCCCACGCCGGCGAAATCACCGCGCTGCTGAACTCCCTGGGCCTGGGTCTTGAGCGGAGCGAGGTTGAAGCCGATCCGCTGACCTATGTTCGGAAGGCGGCAGAGCTGACCGGAGCGACCGTGCTGCTCAAGGGCTGGGCCACCCTGGTGGCGGCCCCCGGCGGCCCGGTGTACAGCCAAGCGGAGGCCACTCCCTGGCTGGCGACGGCCGGCAGCGGCGATACGCTCTCCGGCATCCTGGGTGCGCTGCTGGCCACCGACAAGACCGGCTCTTCCGGGCCTGCCGGGTCCGGGCACTATGCCAGGCTGGCGGCGGCAGCGGCCAGCATCCACGGCAGGGCTGGGGCATTGTCCGCCGTCGGTGGCCCGGTCGAGGCCTCCGGGCTGCCCGCGAGCATCCGCCAGGTCATGGCGAGCTTCCTGGGAGACTGAGCGTCCCGGGCCCTGTGGCGGCTGACATACTGTAGAAAAGTAAGCAGGCATAGTATTTACCTGCCACCCCACAGCAGTCAGGAGCTCTGAATGGAAGTCTGGCCCGGAGATGCATACCCGCTGGGTGCCACGTATGACGGCAACGGCACCAACTTCGCCCTGTACAGCGAGGTGGCGGAATCCGTAACCCTCTGCCTGTTCGCCGACGACGACGGGTCCGAGTCCCGCATCTCCCTGACCGAAGTGGACGGGTACGTCTGGCATTGCTATCTGCCGCACGTTGTGCCCGGGCAGAAATACGGATACCGGGTGGACGGCCCCAATGATCCGCCGGAGGGCAACCGCTGCAACCCGAACAAGCTCCTCCTGGACCCGTACGCCAAGGCTGTCGCTGGGCAGGTCGACTGGGACCAGTCCCTGTTCGGCTACAACTTCGGCGACGAGGACTCCCGCAACGACGAGGATTCCGCTGCCCACATGATGAAGGGCGTGGTCATCAACCCGTACTTCGACTGGGACGGGGACCGCCGCCCCCGCACCGAGTACCACCAGTCGGTGATCTACGAAGCCCATGTGAAGGGGCTGACCCGGCAGCACCCCGAGGTCCCCGAGGAACAGCGGGGAACCTACGCCGGCATCGCCCACCCGGCAGTGATCGCGCACCTGCAGAAACTGGGCGTCACCGCCCTGGAGCTGATGCCCGTCCACCAGTTCGTCAACGACTCGACGCTGCAGGAGAAGGGCCTCTCCAACTACTGGGGCTACAACACCATTGGCTTCTTCGCCCCGCAGAACACCTATGGCGCCACCGGAGACGCCGGCCAGCAGGTCCAGGAATTCAAGGCGATGGTGAAAACCCTGCATCTGGCCGGCATCGAAGTGATCCTGGACGTGGTCTACAACCACACCGCCGAAGGCAACCATCTGGGGCCCACGCTGTCCTTCCGGGGCATCGACAACGCGGCGTATTACCGGCTGATGGAGGATGACAAGCGGTACTACATGGATTACACCGGCACGGGTAACTCCCTGAACGTCCGGAACCCGCATTCGCTGCAGCTGATCATGGACTCGCTGCGGTACTGGGTCACGGAGATGCACGTGGATGGCTTCCGCTTCGACCTCGCATCCGCGCTGGCCCGCGAGTTCTACGACGTCGACCGGCTTTCCAGCTTCTTCGAACTTGTGCAGCAGGACCCGGTGGTCTCCCAGGTCAAACTTATTGCCGAGCCCTGGGACATCGGCCCCGGCGGCTACCAGGTGGGGAACTTCCCGCCGCAGTGGACGGAATGGAACGGCAAATACCGGGACACGGTCCGCGACTTCTGGCGCGGAGAGCCCTCCACGCTTGGCGAATTCGCGTCCCGGATCACCGGGTCGGCGGACCTGTATGAAACCTCCGGCCGGCGCCCGGTGGCCTCCATCAACTTTGTCACCGCCCATGACGGCTTCACCCTGCAGGACCTGGTCTCCTACAACGAGAAGCACAACGAAGCCAACGGCGAGGACAACAACGACGGCGAATCCCACAACCGCTCCTGGAACTGCGGCGTCGAGGGGCCCACGGATGATCCGCAGGTGCAGTCCCTGCGGGCACGCCAGCAGCGGAACTTCCTGGCCACCCTGTTGCTCTCCCAGGGTGTGCCCATGATCGCGCACGGCGATGAGCTGGGACGCACGCAGAACGGCAACAACAACACGTATGCCCAGGACTCAGAGCTCAGCTGGATCAACTGGGAGCAGATGGACGCACCGCTGATGGAATTTGCCTCCGCGGTCAGCAAGCTCCGCGCCGAACACCCCACCTTCCGCCGCCGCCGGTTCTTCGACGGACGCCCGGTTGCCAGGGGCGAGGGCGATGCCTTGCCGGACATCGTCTGGCTGAATGACGATGGCAGTCCCATGCAGCCCGAGGACTGGGACACCCAGCTGGGCCGTACCCTCGGGGTGTTCCTGAACGGGCAGGGGATCCTCGGCACTGACCGCCGCGGCCAGCGGATCACGGATCTGAACTTCCTGCTTTACTTCAACGCCGACGACGACGCCGTTACTGTTACGGTCCCGTCCAAAGAGTACGGCGACCTGTGGGACCAGGTAATCGACACCGCCGGTGAATACGCTGACTCCGAGCCGGTCACTGCGGACAGCAAGATCTCAGTGGCGGCGAAGTCCATGGTTGTGCTGCGGGTGCACCCCCGGGAGGAGGAAGTCCACGACCACTCGGTAGCGGCGTCGCTGGCGGCGCTCGCGGGCGCCAAGACCCGGGAGAGCGTTGTATGAGGACACCGGCCTCGACCTACCGGCTGCAGCTCCACGCAGGGTTCACCCTTTACGACGCCGCTGACCTGGTTCCCTACCTCAAGGACCTCGGAACGGACTGGATCTACCTCTCGCCCCTGCTGACGGCAGAGGAGGGATCGACCCACGGCTACGATGTGACGGACCCGTCGAGGATCGATCCAGCCCGCGGAGGTGCGGAGGGCTTCCGCGCCCTGGCCGGGGCAGCGCACGCCGCAGGAATGGGGGTGCTGGTAGACATCGTGCCGAACCATATGGGAGTGGCAACGCCCCGCGCCAACCGCTGGTGGTGGTCCGTGCTCCGCGAGGGCCCGGACTCGCGCTATGCCGAGGCCTTCGATATTGACTGGGCGGCCGGCGGCGGGAAACTGAAGCTCCCAGTCCTGGGGGAAGGCGGCGACGAACTCGATAAGCTCCGGATCGCCGATGGGGAACTGCGCTACTACGACCACGCTTTCCCTATCGCCGAAGGAACACTCCTCCCCGGAGACACCGCGCAGGACGTGCATGCCCGGCAGCATTACGAACTCATCAGCTGGCGCCGGGCGGACGATGAACTAAACTACCGGCGGTTTTTCGGCATCACCACCCTGGCCGGGGTGCGGGTAGAGGTGCCGTGGGTCTTCGAGGAAAGCCATGCCGAGATCCGGCGCTGGTTCCGGGAGGGGCTGGCCGACGGCCTGCGGATCGACCATCCGGACGGGCTGGCCGATCCGGCCGGTTACCTGCGCCGCCTGGAGGAGCTCACCGGCGGTGCCTACGTGCTGGTCGAGAAGATCCTCGAATTCGACGAAGTGCTCCCGGAGGCCTGGGCCGTTGCCGGAACCACCGGCTATGACGCCCTCGCCGAGGTGGACCGGCTCTTCATCGATCCGGATGCCGCCCCGGCGCTGACGGAGGCTGCCGGGGCTGAGCCCTACCGCCACCTGATCCACGACACCAAACGCGCGGTCGCGGACGGCCTGCTCCACTCCGAGGTGCAGCGCCTGGCCAGGCTGGTCCCGGCGGAGACGGGGCTCGGGATACCGGCGGCCGCCGATGCGCTCGCCGAACTGCTGGCCTGTTTCCCCGTCTACCGCAGCTACCTTCCTGATGGTGCAGCGTACCTGGAGGAGGCAGGCCGTGCCGCCCGGGTCCGCCGCCCCGACCTGGACGCCGCCTTCGACAAGCTACTTCCACTGCTGGCCGGGGACGCCGGAGGAGCGCGCGGAGCAGGCCTCGGGGAGCTTGCCCTCCGCTTCCAGCAGACCTCCGGCATGGTGATGGCAAAGGGTGTTGAGGACACCGCTTTCTACCGCTACACCCGGCTCACCTCGCTCAACGAGGTCGGGGCGGACCCGTCCATCTTCGCGCTCGAACCCTATGACCTCCACCTTCGGATGCTCCGAAGGCAGCAGGAGGCCCCGGCGTCCATGACGGCGCTGAGCACCCATGACACCAAAAGGAGCGAAGACACCCGGGCCCGGATCAGCGTCCTTTCAGAGCTGCCGCAGGAATGGGCGGACCTCGTTTCCGAACTCGAAGGGCTGGCTCCACTGGGAGACCGGGCCCTGGCCGACCTGCTCTGGCAGGCACTCGTTGGCGCCTGGCCGCTTGAACGGGACCGGGCACATGCCTATGCCGAGAAAGCTGCCCGGGAAGCCGGCCAGGGCACCAGCTGGACCGCGCCGGACGAGGCTTTCGAGAAGGCGCTCCATGCCGTGGTTGATGCCGCCTACGACCACCCGGGCGTACATTCGCTGCTGGTGGCCTTCGCCGGGCGGATCACCGCCGCGGGGCGCTCCAACGCCCTTGGCGCCAAGCTGGTCCAGCTGACCATGCCCGGTGTCCCGGACGTTTACCAGGGGACCGAACTGTGGGACCACTCGCTGGTGGACCCGGACAACCGCCGTCCGGTCGACTTTGGCCTGCGTGCCGCACTGGCCGCCGACGCCGACAGCCGTGACACCGGACCGGTTCCGCCCGTTGACGGGTCCGGGGCCGCCAAGTTCCTTGTGACCCGGGAAGCCCTGCGGCTGCGCCGGGACCGTCCGGACCTGTTCACCGGCTACACCGCCCTGAGCGTGCAGGGTCCGGCCGCCGGACACTTCTTCGGGTTCGACCGCGGCGGCGCCCTGACGCTGGTTACCCGGCTGCCGCTTGGACTGGAAGCATCCGGTGGTTGGAAGGGAACCGCGGTCCAGCTGCCCGCCGGAACGTACCGGGACCGGCTCACCGGTGCCCGCTACTCCGGAGGAGAGCTGGCAGCCGCGGCCGTGTTCAGCAAATATCCGGTGGCACTGCTGGCCCGGGAGGAGGAACCGTGAGCACGGACTTCGACGTCTGGGCGCCGAACGCCCAGACCATGAGGCTCCTGGCCGACGGCCAGGAACTGCAGATGAGCCGCGGCCGCGACGGTTGGTGGCATACCCAGCACGCCGAACTGGACGGCGATATTGATTACGGGTACCTGATCGACGAATCCACCACGCCGGTCCCTGACCCACGGTCCCGCCGCCAGCCGGCCGGCGTCCACGGGCTCTCCCGCACCTTCGAGCCGGATACCTATGAGTGGCATGACGCCGGCTGGGTGTCCCCGGGGCTGTCCGGTGGCGCCATTTACGAGCTGCACGTTGGAACGTTCACCCCGGAGGGGACCCTGGAAGCCGCGGCGCAGAAGCTGGGCTACCTGGCGGACCTGGGCATCCAATACATCGAGCTGATGCCGGTCAACGCGTTCAACGGAACGCATAACTGGGGATACGACGGCGTGCTCTGGTACGCCGTCCACGAAGCCTACGGCGGCCCCCGCGCCTATCAGCGTTTCGTCGACGCCGCCCACCAGCAGGGCCTGGGGGTTATCCAGGACGTGGTTTACAACCACCTCGGACCGAGCGGCAACTATCTGCCCCTGTTCGGCCCGTACCTGCAGCAGGGCAGCGCCAACAGCTGGGGCGACTCGGTGAACCTGGACGGGCCAGCCTCGGATGCCGTCCGCCAATACATCCTGGACAACGTCGAAATGTGGTTCCGGGACTTCCACGTTGACGGTCTCCGGCTGGACGCGGTCCACGCCCTAAAGGATGAACGGGCTGTCCACCTCCTGGAGGAGATCGCCGCGCTGACGGACACCGTCGGAGCGGACCGGGGCAGCCGGCTGTTCCTGATCGCCGAGTCAGAGCTGAATGACCCCCGGCTCATCACACCGCGCACCCGGAACGGGTACGGACTGGCGGCGCAGTGGTCCGACGACTTCCACCACGCCGTGCACTGCAACCTGACCGGAGAAACTGACGGCTATTACGCGGACTTCGCTTCCTTGGACGCACTCGCCAAGGTGCTCCAGGACGGGTACTTCCACAATGGCACCTACTCCTCCTTCCGCGGGCGCAGCCACGGGCGGCCCCTGGACAAGAGCACCATCACCGCCCGCCAGCTCGTTGTGGCGGCCCAGAACCATGACCAGATCGGGAACAGGGCAGCGGGGGACCGGCTGTCACAAACACTGGGCTACGAGCAGCTGGCGCTCGCGGCCGTCCTCACCCTGGCCTCCTCCACCACCCCCATGATTTTTATGGGGGAAGAGTTCGGCGCATCCACGCCGTGGCAGTTCTTCACCTCCCACCCGGAGGAGGACCTCGGCCGGGCGACGGCGGAAGGCCGGCTGCAGGAGTTCGCCCGGATGGGCTGGGATCCCTCGAGCGTGCCGGATCCCCAGGATCCACGGACCTTCCAGGATTCGAAACTGGACTGGTCCGAAACGGAGACGGGCCGTCATGCCAGGCTCCTGGCACTGTACCGGGAGCTCCTGGCGCTGCGGCGTACTGTTCCTGAACTGACGGATCCGGACTTCCGCAACATCAGTGTCGACTTTGATGAAGCCGCGGGGTGGTTGAGCATCCAGCGGGGGCGGGTGGTTGTTGCCCTCAACTTCGCGGATTCCCCGCGGGAGCTGCCCCTGCCGCTGCCGGGTCCCGTGAAGATTGCCCTGCAGACCGCGCCCGCCGCAGCCCATGACGGCGCCATCGAGCTGCCCGCGTACGGCGCGGCCATCGTGACCGGCAGCCAGGGCCCGCGGCCCTGACAGGACGCGCGGGGTTCCTCGATTCGCCGCTGAAGCGGTGGCAGGATGGGGCCATGACTTACACCCCGGCCGAGGGCCGCTACGATTCCATCCCCTACCGCCGCGTTGGCCGCAGCGGACTGCAGCTGCCTGCCGTGTCCCTTGGGCTCTGGCACAACTTCGGTGATGACAAGGATTTCGATACGCAGCGGGCAATCCTGCGTCGGGCGTTTGACCTGGGCGTTACGCACTTTGACCTGGCGAACAACTACGGTCCGCCCTACGGTTCTGCCGAGACGAACTTCGGGCGCCATCTCCGGGACGACTTCCGCCCTTACCGCGACGAACTGGTGATCTCCACCAAGGCCGGCTACGACATGTGGCCGGGCCCGTACGGCAACTGGGGTTCACGCAAGTACCTGCTGTCCAGCCTGGACCAGTCCCTGAAGCGGATGAGCCTGGACTACGTGGATATTTTCTACAGCCACCGGCCTGACCCGGAGACCCCGCTGGAAGAAACGATGGGCGCGCTGGACACAGCCGTGCGGTCCGGCCGGGCGCTCTACGCCGGCATCTCCTCCTACTCGCCGGAGAAAACGATCGAGGCCGCCCGGATCCTGCGCGAAATGGGCACACCGCTGCTGATCCACCAGCCCTCGTATTCAATGCTGAACCGCTGGGTGGAGCGCGGGGAACCCAACCTGTTCCAGGTGCTGGAAGAGGTGGGGGCCGGTTCCATCGCGTTCTCGCCGCTGGCGCAGGGGCTCCTGACCAGCAAGTACCTCGGCGGGGTCCCTGAGGGTTCCCGGGCGGCGGCCGGGAAGTCCCTGGACCCGTCCCAGCTCTCGGATGAGAACCTGGAACGGGTGCGGGGACTGAACCGCATCGCCGAATCGCGGAACCAGACTCTGGCCCAGATGGCGATCGCCTGGGTGCTGCGGCCGCAGAGCGGCGGAGGGGCCGTGACGTCCGCGCTGGTCGGAGCTTCCAGTGTGGGCCAGCTCGAAGACAGCCTTGCCGCCGTGCAGAACCTTGACTTCTCCGACCAGGAACTGGCAGACATCGAGACCTATGCCCAGGACGCTGACATCAACCTGTGGGCGGCTGCACTTGATGCCTAGGCCGGATCAGGGGAGGAAGCCCCATGGCACCGGCGCTGCCTGCTGAGCCGCATCCGACCGGCCCTCCGGCCGAAGGGACGATCCGAATCCGCCGGGCCGCTGCCTCGGACTGGGCGCAGATCTGGCGGCTAATGGAGCCTATTGTCCGTGCGGGGGATACCTACTGCTGGGACCAGGACCTGGACGACGACGGCGCCCGCCGGTTGTGGTTCGAACCACCTCCGGCACGGGTGTATGTGGCCGAGGCCGAGGGCCGGATCCGCGGCACTGCCCTGCTGCATCCGAACCGGGGCGGCGGGGGCAGCCATGTGGCCACTGCCTCTTTTATGACCGATCCGGCGGCGTCGGGCCGGGGGATCGCCCGGAAACTGGCGCAGCACGTCCTGGCGGAGGCCGCCGCCCAGGGGTACCTCGCCATGCAGTTCAACGCCGTGGTGGAAACGAACGTGCGCGCCGTCGCGCTCTGGCAGTCCCTCGGATTCCGGATCCTGGCCACCGTTCCGCGTGCCTTCCGGCACCCTTCGGCCGGGCTCACCGGACTCCATATAATGCACATGGACCTCACGGAGCACGGGGCATGACCCGTGCCGGGGCTGAGAAATGGAAGAATGGACCCGTGAATTACCTCGAAGCTGTTCCCCCGGCGGAGCGTAGTGCCGTCGTCGACCTCGCCGCTATCCGGCATAACGTCCGCCAGTTCGCGGAAATCGTCCAGCCGGCCCGCCTGATGGCGGTCGTGAAGGCTGATGCCTACGGTCACGGTGCGCTCGAAGTTGCGCGGGCCGCCGTGGATGCAGGGGCGGCCTGGCTCGGCACCGCCCATATTTCCGAGGCGCTCGCGCTGCGCACCGGCGGGATCTCGGCTCCCCTGATGGCCTGGCTGCATACGGTGGAAAGCGACTTTTCCGCAGCCGTCGCCGCGAATATCGACATCGGCGTCTCCGGCTGGGAACTGGAGGCCGTTGTGGCAGCCGCCCGGGAACTGGAAGTGCCGGCGCGGGTGCACCTGAAGATCGACACCGGGCTGGGCCGCAACGGTTGCCCGGAAGAGCTCTGGGAGTCCTTTGTGGGGCAGGCCCTGGCCTACCAGGAGGACGGCCTGATCAGGGTCGTGGGAATCTTCTCGCACCTCGCTGTCGCGGACGAACCGCAGCGGCGGGAAACGGATCTGCAGCTGCAGAAGTTCCGCGAGGCGGTCGCCGTCGCGGAGGACGCGGGCGTGGACCATGAGGTCCGGCACATTGCCAACACCCCGGCAGCCCTGTCGCGGCCGGATTCCCACTTCGATATGGTCCGGGTGGGCCTGGGAATCTACGGCCTCTCGCCGTTCGCTGGGCAGTCCTCCGAAGAGCTGGGGCTGCGTCCGGCAATGACGCTGAAGACGACCATCGCCAACTGCAAGCCCGTTCCCGCGGGACAGGGTGTCTCTTACGGGCTGCACTACCAGACCTCCGGGCCGACCACGCTGGGCCTGGTGCCCATGGGGTACGCCGACGGGATTCCCCGGGTCGCCACCGGCGGTCCGGTCATGGTGAACGGGGAAGTTTTTCCGGTCGTTGGCAGGATCGCGATGGACCAGATGGTCATCGATCTGGGACGGACCGGAATCGCAGGCACCCCGGAGTCCTTTGTTGGCCAGGAAGCTGTCCTCTTTGGTGGCGAGGGTGCGCCCAGCGTCGACGAGTGGGCGGCAGCCAGTGGCTCCATCAACTATGAGATCGTCACGCGGATCAGCGGGCGGGTTCCCCGCAGCTACGTGGATACCGATGTTCCGGCAGACGCAGGCGAGGCCGGCGAAGCCAGCTCAGCCGAGCCGGCTCTGCCATGAACCGGACGCCTGACAGCCACGGCGCGGGCCCGGGGATAGCAGGCGGCGCCTTCCCGGAGGGCGGAGCCAGGGCATGGGAGCAGGAGTACCGGACCTTCGGGTCCGCCCAGACCCAGGAGCTCGCCCGACGGCTGGGGGAAGTACTTCGCCCCGGCGACCTGCTGCTCCTGGCCGGGGAACTGGGCGCCGGCAAAACCACCTTCACCCAGGGCCTCGGCGAGGGGCTCGGCGTGCGCGCCGGGATTATTTCCCCCACCTTCGTCCTGGTGCGCATCCACCCCGCGCTCGGCACCGGGCCGGACCTGGTGCACGTGGACGCCTACCGGCTGGGATCTCCGGGGGAAATTGACGACATCGACTTGGAAAACACCATGGACACGTCCGTCACGGTGGTCGAGTGGGGCAAGGGGATGGTGGAGCATCTGGCCGAAAGCCGCCTGGAGGTAACGCTGCTGCGCGCCACCGGAGGACAGCCGGGCAGGGACGGAGAATTGG
>NZ_DALZXY010000021.1:5732-42990 GCF_031988865.1 Arthrobacter sp. | reverse complement strand
GGCTCCCGCGCAGAGCGCCGTCGTGCCTGCCTCGCTGCTGGAACCCGCCCGCAAGCTGCTGGTAATGGACGTTGACTCGACGCTCATCAAGCAGGAAGTGATTGAACTGCTCGCTGCCCATGCCGGACGCGAAGCTGAGGTGGCTGCAGTCACCGAAGCTGCCATGCGCGGCGAACTGGACTTTGCCCAGAGCCTTCATGCCAGGGTAAAGACACTGGCCGGGCTGCCGGTTTCCGTGATTGCCGACGTCGGGACGCGGATCGAGCTGTCCGACGGGGCGGAAATCCTGGTGCGGAAGTTCCTCGCGGCCGGCCACGGGGTCGCCGTCGTCTCCGGCGGATTCAATCAGGTGCTGGCACCACTGGCTGACCGGCTGCAGCTGACCTTCGCGCGCGCCAACGAGCTGGGAATTAAAGACGGTTTCCTGACGGGCGAGGTGGAAGGCGAGGTCGTGGACCGTGCGGTCAAGGCCCGCTCGCTGCGCGAATGGGCAGCCGACCTGGGTATCAAGGAAGAGCACACCATCGCAGTGGGCGACGGCGCGAATGACTTGGACATGCTGGCGGCGGCCGCACTCGGCGTGGCGTTCAACGCCAAGCCGGCGGTGCAGGATGCCGCCGATGCCGTGCTGAACCTTCCCGCCCTGGACATGGTTCAGCACTTCGTAAAACTCTAGGCGGCATCCCCTTCCGGGAGGGCCTCAGACCCTCCCGGAAGTACCGGCTGCCACCGGAGTGCCTGCCAGCGGCAAGGCGTCTCAGGCGTTGAGGTAGTCCGCGCCGCCCACGTACTCGGTGTGACCGGTGGGAACATCCGCCAGTGCCATGCGGGCCACCTCAGCGGCGAATTCCTCAACGGAGTAAAGCCGGCCGGCCTCTTCCCGGCGCGCTTCGATAGCTCCCGGATTGGCGCGGTCCAGCAGGGTGGCGGTGACGGTTCCCTCGATCATGTCGCCGGACACCACCACCAGGCTGATTCCCTTTTCTTCCAGCGCCGGAATCATTTCCCGAAGGGCGTCTTCGCCGGCACGCTTGCTGCGGGCCACCGGTTCGTATTCCGGCATGGTCGGCACCGAGTCGATAAAGTGCGCCTGATGGCTGGTGACGAACACCACGCGGGAACCCGGCTTCATGGCCGCGGCAGCGGCAGTGAGCATGTTCACCTGCGCATCGCGGTTCAGCTTGAGGGCATAGTCTTCGCCGACGCCGGTTTCCATGCCTCCGGAGGCGTTCAGGACCAGGATGTCCAGCCCGCCGAACGTTTCCAGCGCAGCATTAACCAGCGCTGCCGGGCCTTCGGCTGAGGTGAGGTCAGTGCCCACGGCGACCGCCCGGCCGCCGGCCGCCTCGATGCCGGCTACGACCTTGTTGGCCCGCGGAGCCTTCTGCCGGTAGTTCACCACAACAGCGGCTCCGGCATCGGCGAGAAGCTTGGCTACTTCTGCTCCGATCCCCCGGGAAGACCCGGTAACAATTGCGGCTTTGCCATCAAGCTGGCCCATGGAAACTCCTTTTGTGGAAAGTAGCTAAAGATATTGACACTGACACCCATCCTGTCAGCCGTAACGATGCTGCGCGTTAGTGGAAACCTCCAAGGAATTCCCGCGCTCTGCTGCGGGTGGCTAGTGGCCCATACCCAGGCCGCCATCCACCGGGATGACTGCCCCGGAGATGTATCCGGCTTCCGGGCCGGCGATCCACCGGACAACGCGGGCAACTTCGTCGGGATCCGCAAAGCGGCCGGCGGGGATCGACGCCAGGTAGCTCTTCCGGGTGTCCTCCGGCAAGGCCTGGGTCATATCAGTGTCGATGAAACCCGGGGCCACAACGTTCGCGGTGATGTTCCGGGAGCCGAGTTCGCGGGTGAGGGACCGGGCGATGCCGATCAGTCCGGCCTTTGACGCAGCGTAGTTGACCTGGCCCGGGGAGCCGTACAGGCCGACCACGGAGGAAATCAGCACCACCCTGCCCCGGCGGAGCTTGAGCATGCCTTTGGAAGCGCGTTTTACGACCCGGAAGGCGCCGGTGAGGTTGGTGTCCACCACGTCGGTGAAATCGTCTTCGCTCATGCGCAGCAGGAGGGTGTCGCGGGTGATGCCGGCATTGGCCACCAGGACTTCAACAGGACCGTGGGCGGCTTCGACTTCGGTGAAGGCGGCGTCGACGGAAGCCATGTCCGTAACGTCCGCCTTCACACCGAGCATGCCCTCAGGCACCGTGCCGCTGCGGTAGGTGATGGCAACCTTGTCCCCCGCTTCCACGAAGGCCTTTGCGATGGCCAGGCCGATGCCGCGGTTACCGCCGGTGATGAGGACGCTTCGGCCCGCTGGTGTCTGATCGTTCTGCACGCAAAATCCTTAAGCTGGGTCTGGGGTGTGGTTGCTTCCGATCCTATCGGCGCTGAAGGCAACTTCAAGAACTCCGCGGGCAGTGAGATAATGGGTAAACCTGTTTGGAGAATAATGAAAAAGGTTTCCCGCCGCGGCGGCCGAATCCCGCGGATTACGGACGCCCGCACAGCACATACCGACGAGATGCATGCGCGCATGGTCAAGTACACCGTGTCCATGAGCATCCGCCTCGTCTGTCTCTTCCTGCTCTTTTTTGTCCACGGATGGCTGATGTGGGTAGTGATCGCCGGGGCTGTTGTGCTGCCCTGGTTCGCCGTCGTGATTGCCAACGGCGGCAGCGATACGCGGAACATGACCGGCTCCGATTCTGCGTACACCGGCCCGCCGCCGCCCCAGCTGGAAGCAAGACCGGCGCAGGGGAATGAGACTCCCGAAACCACTGTTCTCCACGGTGAAATTATCGACGACGACGGCCACGACGGCCGGGGCAAGGCAGAACCGGACGCATGAACCTGCTTGATCAGCTATCCGGCGGTACCGCATCAGAAGAGCGTGCCCGCTGTTCCCGCAAGGGCTGCCGCTCGGACGCTGCCTGGCAGCTGCTGTGGAACAACCCCAGGATCCATACCCCTGAGCGGAGAAAAATCTGGCTGGCCTGCGACGAACACCGCGGGTGGCTGGAAGAGTACCTGCAGGTCCGGTCCCTCTGGAAAGAGACGCTGCCCCTGGGCGCCGCTACCGAAAGCGACAACGCATAAATGTATAAGTTCCTCCTGTCCGGCCGCTGGCTTGGCTGGTTCGCACTGGTCTGCGCACTGGCTGCGGTGTGCGCGTACCTGGGCACCTGGCAGATGGAGCGCCGGGAAGCCGTCCGCGAGGACATCGGATGGGTGGAAACCAACTACTCGGCCGCCCCCGTCCCGTATGAGGAGGCGGCACGCTACTTCGAGGAATTCGATCCGTCGGCGGAATGGCTGCCCGTCGAGCTGACCGGGACCTATGACACCGCGAACCAGCGCATCGTGCGTAACCGGCCGCTGAGCGGCCGGCCCGGCTACGAGGTCCTGGTACCGCTGAAGCTCGACGACGGTACCGCCGTCGTCATCAACCGCGGGTGGCTCCCGATCGGGGACAACGAGGCCGGATGGCCGGATGACATTCCCGAGGCGCCGGCTGGGGAGGTCACGGTGACCGCGCGGATCAAACCGGCCGAACCTGCACTGCTGCGCGGGGCGCCGGAAGGACAGCTGGCCTCCATCGACCTCACTGAATACGAACGCCAGGCAGGCTATCCGCTGCAGCTGGCTGCCTACGGCCAGCTGGATACCGAGGACCCCGCCCCCGCAACCCGCCCGGAGGCCGCGCCGATGCCCTCCGTGGACGAAGGCCCCCACCTCTCCTACTCCCTGCAGTGGTACGCATTTGGCCTGCTCTTTTTCGTGGGGCTGGGCTACGCAGCCCGCCAGGAAGCCTGGAACCGGATTGAATCCGGCGAGGACGAAGAGAGGGACGACGAGGACTGGGACGACGACGGTACGGAGATCCACTCGGCGGCTCCGGCACCGAGGCGCACCCGGCCGGTCCGTAAACGCCGGGGCCCCACGGGCGAGGAAGAGGAAGACGCGATCCTCGACGCCCAGGGGTTCTAACACCGGCCCACAGCACGGCCACATAGAAGAGGCCGCCGGCTTCCCATAAGGGAAACCGGCGGCCTCTTGCCTGTGGTGCGAAGACGCTAGGCCAGGGTGACCAGGTCCAGGTAATCCTCATTCCAGTGGTCTTCATCCCCGTCCGGAAGCAGTACAACGCGCTCCGGGTTCAGGGCCGCGACGGCCCCTTCATCGTGGCTGACCATCACGACTGCGCCGGAGTAGTTGCTCAGGGCACCCAGGATTTCCGCACGGGAGGCGGGGTCCAAGTTGTTCGTCGGCTCGTCAAGGAGCAGTACGTTGGCCGAGGAGGCCACGATCGTGGCCAGCGCGAGGCGGGTCTTTTCGCCACCGGAGAGGACCCCGGCGGGCTTGTCCACGTCATCACCGCTGAACATAAAGGAGCCCAGCACGCTGCGGACCTCGGCGTCGTCCATGTCCGGGGCCGAGGAGCGCATGTTTTCCAGCACCGTCCGCTCGGTGTCCAGCGTCTCGTGCTCCTGGGCGTAGTACCCGACCTTCAGGCCGTGCCCCGGGATGATCCGGCCAGTGTCCGGCTTGTCGACGCCAGCGAGCATCCGCAGCAGGGTCGTTTTACCGGCACCGTTCAGGCCCAGGATAACCACCTTGGAACCGCGGTCAATCGCCAGGTCCACATCGGTGAAGATCTCCAGCGATCCATAGCTCTTGCTGAGCCCCTCGGCCATCATGGGCGTCTTGCCGCAGGGAGCGGGATCCGGGAAGCGAAGCGCTGCAACCCGGTCGGAGGCGCGCACCGCGTCGAGCCCGCCCAGGAGCCGGTCCACGCGCTTGAGCATGCTCTGCGCGGCGGAGGCACCTGATGCGCGGGCCTTCATCTTGTTGGCCTGGGCCAGCAGGACCCCGGCCTTCTTCTCAGTGTTGGCACGTTCGCGCTTGCGGGCCCGCTCATCGGTCTCGCGCTGGATCTTGTAGCGCTTCCAGTCCATGTTGTAGATGTCGATCGTGGCGCGGTTCGCATCCAGGCTGAAGACCTTGTTAACCGTGGCTTCGAGCAGCTCGGTGTCGTGGCTGATGACGA
This sequence comes from Arthrobacter sp., assembly GCF_031988865.1. Classification (NCBI taxonomy): domain Bacteria; kingdom Bacillati; phylum Actinomycetota; class Actinomycetes; order Micrococcales; family Micrococcaceae; genus Arthrobacter; species Arthrobacter sp. The sequence goes on along the minus strand of NZ_DALZXY010000021.1, from coordinate 37,931 downwards.
TCAGGCCGCCGGTGTGGTTCTTCAGGAACTCGCGCAGCCAGGCGATCGAATCGGCGTCGAGGTGGTTGGTCGGTTCGTCGAGGAGCATGGTCTCGGCGTCGGAGTACAGGATCCGCGCCAGCTCCACACGACGCCGCTGTCCGCCGGACAGCGTCTTCAGCGGCTGGTTCAGCAGCCGGTCCGGGAGGGCGAGGTTGGCACAGATGGTCGCCGCTTCCGATTCCGCGGCGTAACCGCCCGCTGCCAGGAACTCAGCCTCGAGCCGGTCATACCGGTTCATGGCCTTCTGCGAGATCTTGGGATCATCGCTGGCCATTTCGTCCTGGCACTTCTTGAGCTGCGCAGTGACCTTGTCCAGTCCGCGGGCCGAGAGAATGCGGTCACGGCCCAGCTGTTCCATGTCCGGCGTGCGCGGGTCCTGCGGCAGGTAGCCGATGTCCCCGGTGCGCTTGATGTGTCCGGCGGCCGGCAGGGCCTCTCCCGCCAGGACCTTGGTCAGGGTCGTCTTGCCGGCGCCGTTGCGCCCGACGAGACCGATCTTGTCTCCCTTATCCACACGGAATGAGACCGCTTCCATGAGCAGGCGTGCACCGGCACGAAGCTCGAGTTCAGATACGGCAATCACTAAGTGGGACCTTTCGAAGGGGTGGGGTTGTGAAGAAAAGCTGCTCAGGCAGCCTTTCAAGTCTACCGGTCCACGGAGATTTGTAGGAACCCGACAAACAGAATCCGGTCCTGGCGCCGCTAGTGTCGAAATTGGCGCGGAAAATACCGCGCCCATTCATGCAGCTCCTTGTAGGACTCCAACGAAATGAGCCAATATGTCCGCAGTTCCTGAAACGGCCGGGCGCCGGGACCGCCGCACCGCGTGGACGGCCACAGACCTTTCCTATATAGCGGTCTTCGCGGCGCTCACTGCAGCCTTCTCCCTGCTGCCGGGGATTCCGCTGGCGGCCGGCGTACCCATCACCCTGCAGACGTTGGCGGTTATCCTCACCGGAATGGTCCTCGGACCGCTGCGGGGCGCAGCGGCCGTGGGGCTCTACCTCGTGGCCGGGCTGGCGGGCCTGCCCGTCTTCAGCGGCTTCAGCGGCGGTCTTGGGGTACTGGCAGGTCCGTCTGCCGGATACCTGCTGTCCTTTCCGCTGGCAGCACTGGTCGCCGGAGCGCTCTCCCGCGTAGTACTGCTGCGGGTCCGCCGTGCGCGGGCCGCAGCCTTGTTCGGCGCCGGCCTGGCCACCAGCTTCCTGGTCATCCACCCGCTGGGCATCGCCGGAATGATGCTCAACGCCAAGCTCCCCTTCGCTGCGGCGGTGGCTGCAGACATGGCCTTCTGGCCCGGAGACGTGATCAAGAACGTTGCGGCAGCCGCCGTAGCGGCCAGCGTGTTCGCGGCCTTCCCCAGGCTGGTACCGAACCGTCCGGCAGCGGCCGCCCACTGATGCCGGCCGTCGTTTTCGCCGGAGCGGGAGTGGTGGCAGCGGAGAGCGCTGCGGGCCCCCGCACCATCCTGCACCCGGTCAGCCTGGAACTGACCGAGCCGCGGGTTGCCGTTATTGGAGCCAACGGATCCGGGAAGTCCACTCTCCTGCGCCTGATCAACGGACTGCTGCTTCCATCCAGCGGAGCCGTCAGCGTGGACGGCGCAGACACTGCGAAGCAGGGCTCGAAGGTCCGGCGCCGGGTAGGTTTCGTCTTCACCGATCCGCTTTCCCAGCTGGTGATGCCCACAGGGCGGGACGACGTCGAGCTCTCCCTGCGCCGCAGCATCCGTGATGCCCGGGCACGGAGTGCCGCCGCTGAGCAGCGCCTGGCATCGCTTGGCCTGCTGGAACTGGCTGACCGGAGCATCTACGATCTCTCCGGCGGCGAACGGCAGCTGATGGCGCTGGCCACGGTTCTGGCGGTGGAGCCGGCGGTCCTGGTGGCGGATGAGCCGACCACCCTGCTGGACCTGCGGAACACCGCACGGCTGCGGGAACTGCTTGCCGCGCTCCCCCAGCAGCTGATCTACACGACCCATGACCTGGACTTCGCGTCCGATGCTGACCGGGTGCTGGTGATCGACGACGGCCGGATCGTCTGCGATGCCGGCCCGGAAGAGGCCATCGGCAGGTACCGTGCCCTGGCGCTGGGGACCCGGTGACGGACACAGTTGCCAAGGCAGGGGCCAAAACAGTGACGGGGGCAGAGACGGACGGTGACACAGCGTGAGGAACCGGGATGCCCTGCTCGGCGCCTATCTGCCCGGGCGCTCTGCCGTGCACCGGGCGCCACTCGCGCTGAAGGCGGCCGCCGTCGTTGTGGTCTCTGTCCTGACGCTTGTCCTGGCGAGTCTGCCGGCCACGGCCGTCACCGCCCTGCTGGTCAGCGCCGCCTACGCAGCAGCGGGGCTGCTGCGCGAAGTGCTGCGTCCCCTGGCCGTGATGTGGCCGGTGCTGCTGCTGATCGCAGTGTTTCAGCTGTGGAGCGCAGGCACCGAGGCTGCCCTGGTGACGGCGGGGAACATCCTGGTGTGTGTGTCAGTGGCGAGGCTGCTGATCCTCACGGTGCCCGTCCCGGAACTGCTCGACGGCGTTGTTTCGCTGGTCCGCCCGCTGAAAGTGGTTGGCGCTGATCCGGAACGCTTTGGGCTGGCACTGGCGCTGATGGTCCGCAGCCTTCCCTATCTGCTCGGTTCCGCGGCCGATGTCCGGGATTCTGCAAAGGCCCGAGGCCTGGAGCGGAGTCTGCGCGCACAGGCCGTGCCTGTCGTTATCCGGGCCGTGGCCTATGCCCAGCAGACCGGTGAGGCGCTGGCCGCCCGCGGCATCGGCGAAGCGCAGGAGTAAGCCGCGCCGGCTCCTGGTGAAGGACCGGCCGAAACAGGGCCGGCCAAAACAGGGCCAGCCCAAGCACTTGCCCGGGAGATGCGAAAGGGCGGACACCCAGACAGGGTGTCCGCCCTTTTTAGCTATGCCAGGCGCGGCAGCGGCTAGATGTTGAAGCCCAGGGCCCGCATCTGGTCGCGACCGTCGTCCGTGATCTTCTCGGGACCCCACGGCGGCATCCAGACCCAGTTCAGCCGGAACTCGTCGACAACGCCCTCAAGCGCCTTGCTGGTCTGCTCTTCGAGGACATCGGTGAGCGGGCAGGCGGCGGTGGTGAGCGTCATGTCGATGAGCAGGGCACCGTCGTCGGCGTACTTCAGGCCGTAGAGCAGGCCGAGGTCAACGATGTTCACCCCCAGCTCAGGGTCAATGACGTCCTTGAGGGCCTCTTCGACATCCTCCAGGGATGTCTGGGCCAGATTGGCGTCAGTCATGTTCTGCTCCTGTTCCTCAGGCTCGTGCGGTACAGCCTAGGCGCTGACGGCGCCGGTCTTGGCAAACCGGTCGTAGCCTTCTTCTTCCAGGCGGTCGGCAAGCTCGGGGCCACCCTGCTCGGCTATCCGGCCGTCGACAAACACGTGCACGAAGTCCGGCTTGATGTAGCGCAGGATCCGCGTGTAGTGCGTAATCAGCAGCGTACCCATATTCCCGGTGGAGTGCTCGCGGTTCACGCCTTCGGAAACAACCTTCAGGGCGTCAACGTCCAGGCCGGAGTCAGTCTCATCCAGGATGGCGAAACGCGGGTGGAAGAGCTCCAGCTGCAGGATCTCCACACGCTTCTTCTCGCCGCCGGAGAAACCTTCGTTGACATTGCGCTGGGCGAAGTCAGCGTCGATGCGCAGCTGCTCCATGGCGCCCTTGACGTCCTTGGTCCAGTGGCGCAGGGACGGTGCTTCGCCGTCCAGTGCGGTCTTGGCGGTCCGAAGGAAGTTCGTCATGGTGACGCCCGGAACCTCGACCGGGTACTGCATGGCCAGGAACAGGCCGGCCCGGGCCCGCTCGTCAACGCTCATCGCCAGGACGTCTTCGCCGTCCAGGGTGATGGAGCCGCTGTCCACGGTGTAGCGCGGGTGGCCGGCGATCGTGGAGGCCAGGGTGGACTTGCCGGAGCCGTTGGGGCCCATGATGGCGTGGGTTTCACCCGTGTTGATGGTCAGGCTGACGCCCTTCAGGATCTGCTTCTTGACACCCTGTTCGGTCTCAATGCTGACGTGAAGGTCCTTGATTTCAAGAGTGGACATGCGTAGTTTTCGCTTTCTCTTTGCACGCTTTTGGTGCGGTCTGCAGGTTCTTCGGGGAGAGGTGCTTAGGCCTCGACGGCGGCGAGTTCACGCTCGACCGCGGCGGTAAGGCGCTCTTCCAGTTCCGGAACCTTGATCTGCTGGATGATTTCGTTCAGGAAGCCACGCACCACGAGGCGGCGTGCAACGTCCTCGGGGATGCCCCGGGCCATCAGGTAGAACAGGTGCTCGTCGTCGAACCGGCCAGTGGCACTGGCATGGCCGGCGCCCTCGATCAGGCCGGTCTCGATCTCGAGGTTGGGCACGGAATCGGCGCGGCCGCCGTCGGTAAGCAGCAGGTTGCGGTTTACCTCGTAGGTGTCCGTTCCCTCGGCTTCCTTGCGGATCAGCACGTCGCCAACCCAGACCGTGTGCGCGTCCTTGCCCTGCAGGGCGCCCTTGTACATCACGCGGGACTTGCAGTTGGGGACGGCGTGGTCAACAAAGAGGCGCTGTTCCAGGTGCTGTCCGGCGTCGGCGTAGTAGAGGCCGAACATCTGCACGTCACCGCCGGTGGCGGTGAACTTCGAGGACGGGGTGACCCGAACGAGGTCGCCGCCGAGGCTGACGACGACGTGCTTGAAGCGGGCGTCGCGGCCAATCCGGGCGTACTGCGCCGAGGCGTGCACGGCGTCGTCGTCCCAGTCCTGGACGCTGATCACGGTCAGTTCCGCGCCGTCGCCGACGTGGATTTCCACGTTCTGGGACAGCGTGGCCGAACCCTTGTGATCCAGGACCACAACGGCCTTGGAGAAGGCGCCGGCCTCAATGAAGACGTGCTGGGCGGCCGGATCAATGCCGGCGCCGGTGATCGTCAGGGTGATGGTGCCTTCGGCCTGGGTGTCCTTGGGGATGCTGACCAGGGTGGCTTCGGTAAAAGCTTCCCAGGCAGCGGCAGCCACGAGGTCTTCAGGAACTCCGGCGGTGCCGATCCTTGCGTCGTCGCGGCCAATCGCGGCGACGGTGACCGACTCGGGCGCGACGACGGCGACCTCCGGGGCGGCGCCCGTCAGTTCTGCCGTGTGCAGCCCGCGCAGGCGTTTGAGCGGCGTGAACCGCCAGTCCTCTTCACGGCCGGTGAGCTTGCCGAAGTCGGCCCGGTGGAAGGAGGTGGGCCGGCCAGCGCGTGAGCTGTCCGGAACACCGGCACCGGCACCGTGGCTGTGGGACTTGCTGCTGTCGCCGCCAAGCACGGGTGAGGCGTCGTTCAGCGGGGAAAGGTTTTCGCCTTCCTCGGTGAAGCCATCGATGCGCACCCGGCGTTCTCCCGAGGGAGCCCCGATGCGTGCCTTGACGCCTTCCACTGCGTTGCTGACCTGTTCGGCCACGTTTTCAGCGACGTTCTGGGCTGCGTTTACTACGGTGTCGTTAAGCTTCGACATTAACCGACGGCTCCTTCCATCTGGAGTTCAATGAGGCGGTTGAGTTCAAGGGCATATTCCATCGGCAGTTCACGCGCGATCGGCTCAATAAAGCCGCGCACGATCATGGCCATGGCCTCGTCCTCGGGAAGGCCGCGGGACATCAGGTAGAACAGCTGTTCTTCACTGACCCGGGAAACGGTGGCTTCGTGGCCCATGGTGACGTCGTCTTCGCGGATGTCCACGTACGGGTACGTGTCCGAGCGGGAGATGGTGTCCACCAGGAGCGCGTCGCAGCGCACGGTGTTGGCCGAGTTCTTGGCGCCTTCGCGGACCTGGACCAGGCCGCGGTAGGCTGCACGGCCGCCGCCGCGTGCCACCGACTTGGAAATGATCGAGCTCTTGGTGTTCGGTGCAATGTGGACCATCTTGGAACCGGTGTCCTGGTGCTGGCCTTCGCCGGCGAACGCGATCGAGAGGGTCTCACCCTTGGCATGCTCGCCGACCAGGTAGACGGCCGGGTACTTCATGGTGACCTTGGAACCGATGTTGCCGTCGATCCACTCCATGGTGGCGCCTTCGTGTGCAATGGCGCGCTTGGTCACCAGGTTGTACACGTTGTTGGACCAGTTCTGGATGGTCGTGTAGCGGACGCGGGCGCCCTTCTTCACGATGATTTCGACGACGGCCGAGTGCAGCGAATCCGAGGTGTAGATCGGCGCGGTGCAGCCTTCGATGTAGTGGACGTAGGAGTCCTCATCGGCAATGATCAGCGTGCGCTCGAACTGGCCCATGTTTTCCGTGTTGATACGGAAGTAGGCCTGCAGCGGAATCTCGACGTGGACGCCCTTCGGGACGTAGACGAAGGAGCCGCCGGACCAGACAGCAGTGTTCAGCGAACCGAACTTGTTGTCGCCCACCGGGATGACCGTGCCGAAGTACTCCTGGAAGATCTCCGGGTGTTCCTTCAGCGCGGTGTCGGTGTCCAGGAAGATAACTCCCTGGCGTTCCAGGTCCTCGCGGAGCTGGTGGTAGACAACCTCGGATTCGTACTGCGCAGCAACGCCGGAGACCAGGCGGCCGCGCTCTGCTTCGGGGATGCCGAGCTTCTCGTACGTATTGCGGATGTCCTCGGGCAGGTCCTCCCAGGTGTTGGCCTGCTTTTCCGTGGAGCGCACGAAGTATTTGATGTTGTCGAAGTCGATGCCCGACAGGTCCGCGCCCCAGGTGGGCATGGGCTTGCGGCCGAAGTACTTCAGGCCCTTGAGCCGGAGGTCCAGCATCCACTGCGGCTCGTTCTTCTTAGCCGAAATGTCACGGACGACCTCCTCTGAGAGGCCGCGGCGGGCGTTTGACCCGGCGACGTCGGAGTCGGCCCAGCCGTACTCATAGGTGCCGATGCCCTCGAGCTCGGGGTTCTTTTCCAGGATGTCTGAAATCACGGAATCGGGCACCGTTGCGGGTGCCTCTGGCTTCCGGGTTACTTGATCCGTCATCACGGCCTTTCTTGCTGATGAGTGGATGTGGACTGGGTTGCGGCGCCCACCGGCTGGTGCGGCGCAGACATCGAACGGCCCACGGGTATGTGGGTCGTACATACGTGCCCGCCGCGGGAAAGCGTGGACAGCCTGCGCACGTCCACTCCCAGCAGCCGGGAAAAAACTTCGGTCTCCTTGTCACAGAAGACGGGGTAGGCGCTTGCCAGCGCCTGGATGGGGCAGTGCCCCTGGCACAGCTGGATACTCAGCAGTGTGCTGGGCGTCCGGCTTGTGCCGATCATGGTCGTGGATCCGACGAATCCGTCCTTGGTGAGTTCGGCGGCCAGGGCCTCTGCCCTGTCCTCGATAGCGGGTCCGGCGGCGTCAAGCACCGGACGGTAGCGTTCCTCCATTTTATGGAACCGCGCCTCGGCGAATGCCTCAATAGCTTCGGGGCCTGCCGCCTTGCCCAGTTCCCGAAGCGCTTCGGTGGCAATCGTCAGATAGTCGTTGCCAAGGTAGGCCTGTCCCTGCTGGCTCACCACGTAGCGCCGCGCCGGGCGGCCTGCGCCCGAACCCGGATTACTGAGGTGCTTGACCTCGATCAGGCCCTCACGCTCCAGGGCGTCGAGGTGCCGGCGCACGGCTGCGGGCGTGAATCCCAGCGTTTCGCCGAGTTCGGCAGCGCTGACCGGACCGCGCTCCAGCACGGCTCCAAGCACGCGGTCCCGGGTGCGTTCGTCCGCCTCCCGGGCTGCTGTGGGAGGGGCGGTGGTCACCGCCCCTGGGATCTCCGTCTCAGAACTCTTCACTGAATACACAACACAAGCATGACCTAATCCATTCCTCCAGGCTACTAAGGGCAGGCTTCCATCGCTCAGAAGGGAAACCGCCGGGAGGCGGGACTGTACTACTACCTAACGTAGAATATGGGCGTGCCTAACGACGAACCGTGCCTGACCATCAACGGCCTGATCCGGGACCGCGGTCCCGTGCCAGGTCTTGACGGCAAAATGCTCCGGGTCCTGGCCGGCGTCGACTTCACGGCCAGGCGCGGACAGGTTACCGCGCTCCTCGGCGCCAACGGGGCCGGAAAAACGACCACGCTGGAATGTGCCCAGGGCCTTCAGCCGATCGACGGCGGTGAGGTGCGGCTGCTGGGCCGCTCCCCCTACGGCGCCGGCGCTGACCTGCGCGCGCGGGTAGGGGTGATGCTGCAGGAGGGAGGGCTGCCGCCGACTGCGCGGCCCGTGGCCCTGCTGCACCATATCGCCAGCATGTACGCGGATCCCCGCGACGTCGACTCCCTGGTGGACCGGCTGGGAATCGGAAGCTTTGCCAAGACCGGTATCCGGCGGCTCTCCGGCGGACAGCGCCAGCGGGTAGCCCTGGCTGCAGCACTGGTGGGCAATCCCGAGGTGCTTTTCCTCGACGAGCCCAGCGCCGGCCTCGATCCCCAATCCCGCCAGATCGTGTTCGACCTGATCCAGGAGCTGCGCGCCGAGAACCTCGGCATCATCCTCACCACGCATCTGCTCGACGACGCGCAGAAGCTCGCCGACTACGTCTACATCATTGACGCCGGCCGCACCGTGGCGCAGGGAACCGTTGCAGAATTGACGGCGCGGACCGCGGACCAGGCCGCCGGCCGGGAGCTGACGTTCGAAGCCCCGCCCGGGCTGGGGGTCTCCATTCCGTCGCTGGCCCATCTGGCCCTCACCGAGGACGCACCGGGACGCTACGCACTGCGTGGCGAGTTCTCCCCCGCCGATCTGGCGAACCTGGCCGGGTGGTGGCAAGAGGCCGGCATCCTGCCGGACAGTATCCACATGGCATCACGATCGTTGGAGGACGTTTTCCTCGAACTGTCCGGAAGGGAGATCCGATGAGTGCGCCGGCCTCGCTGCCCGTCCGGGTACTGAACCAAGGCAAATATGAAGCCGGCACCATGCTGCGCAACGGGGAGCAGCTGGTGCTCGCCGTCGTACTTCCGCTGCTTGGACTGATCGCGCTGAGTGTCACCCCCCTCCTGGATGCGTACGGCCCCTCCCGGGTGGACACGGCCACGCCCGGGATCCTGGCGCTCTGCGCCATGTCGACGGCCTTCACCGGGCAGGGAATCGCCACCGGATTCGACCGGCGCTACGGCGTGCTCCGATTCCTTTCCACCACGCCGCTCGGCCGTGCCGGGCTGATCGCAGGGAAGGTCATCGCCGTGCTGTCGGTCCTGGCCATCCAGGTGCTGTTGGTCTCGGTTGTTGCCCTGTTTATGGGCTGGCGTCCGTCGCTGCCCGGCATCCCCCTTGCCGTGCTCCTGCTGGTGCTTGGCGCGGTGGCCTTCACATCCCTGGGCCTGCTGGTGGCCGGCACCGTCCGGCCCGAGGCAACCCTGGCCATTACCAACCTTCTCTGGATCCTGCTGGCCGGCGTTGGCGGTATCATCATTCCGGCTGCGAGCCTCCCTGCAGGCCTGCTGCCGTACGTCCAGCTGCTTCCCTCGGCCGCCCTGGGCGATGCCCTGAGGTCCGCCCTCATCGAAACGCAGTTCAACCTTCCCGCCACGTTCATCCTGCTGGCGTGGACAATCCTGGGCGGCTTTGCTGCCGTCCGCTGGTTTAAATGGAGTTAGCCCCCGTGCCGAACACACCCTCTGCCCCAGCCGTCCCTTCACGGGAGGCTCCAGCACGCCCGGCGACAAGCCGCCTGGTCCGGTCCCTCGCCGTCGCGTCCCTCGCTGCCAACATAGGCATTGTGGTGACCGGCGGTGCCGTGCGGCTGACCGCCTCCGGCCTCGGTTGCCCGGAATGGCCGCTCTGCACCCCCGATTCGCTGATTACGACGCCGGAAATGGGCGTCCACGGGATCATCGAGTTCGGTAACCGGATGCTGACCTTTGTGCTGACTGCCATCGCCTTCGGAATGCTGGCATCAGTCTGGAAGGCACGCTCAACCCGCCCGGACCTGGTCTGGCTCTCGGTGGCTGCCCTGGCCGGCATCCCCGCACAGGCCATTATCGGCGGCATCACCGTGTGGACTGATCTGAACCCGTGGGTGGTGGGGCTTCACTTCATTGTTTCGATGGCGATTATCAGCGTGACCGTGGTCCTGGTGAACCGCGCCCGGCTCAGTCCTGCCCAGCTTGGCAGCACTCATCCGCCGCTGGCGGGGCGCACGCTGCGCCCGGTGGTCTGGGCGATTGGTGTCCTTTCCGCCATCACTGTCGTCCTCGGTGTGATCGTCACCGGCTCGGGCCCCCACGCCGGAGACCACGGCGCCGCCCGCAACAACCTCGACTCCGACCTGGTGACCCGCCTCCACGTGGTTCCGGTCTATCTGCTGGTGTTTACGATCGCCGTCGCGCTTTACCTCGTGTACCGCCGGAACACGGACCACCGGCTTAAGGGCTCCCTCGTGATCTTCGCGGTGGTGCTCGTGGCGCAGGCCATCATTGGCTACACCCAGCACTTCCTGCACCTGCCGGTTGCCCTGGTGGCGCTGCACATGCTCGGTGCATCCGCGATGACCGCTGCTGCCGCAAATGTGGTCTACACAGGGCTGTCGGGCCAGGTGCCGGGTGAGGATTCCGTATCCGTGAAGGGTGCCGCTGCCGGTGGGGCTGCCAAGACGGCTGCGTCCGGCAACGCGGCGTCCCGGCAGGACTAACCGCCAAGAAACACATAGCTGGCACTGGGCCTCTCCGCATTGCGCGGGGAGGCCCTTTGCTTTGCGGGGCCGGGCGTTCCGGAGGCCGCCGGTTGTGGGGCAGGCGGACCCGGGCTGGCGATGTGGGGCACCCACTCCGGGGTCGGCGGTTGTGGGGTAGGCGTGATGGTTTCGGGGCTAGGGCTAGGACTGGGACTGGGACTAGGACTCCGGCACGGGTTCCCACTCTCTGAGCACTCCTGTGGCTGAAGTGACCACACGGGCCACAGGAGGCAACGAACGGTGGGAACGCGTGTCGGGCAGACGCTCGACCCGTGCGGCCGGCCTAGAGGGGAGTTATGTCGGAACAATCACACCGGCGGACAGAATCGACAGCACACCCTGTTCCCCGTGACTGTTGCTGCTGCAGGGGTATTAACAATCACACCGGTGCCACGGAGCGGGAACCTGTGCGCTGAAGAGGTTCCCGGGGGAAGAACTGCGAAGCAGAGACCCGATCCAGCGGAATCCCCGCAATCATGCCCTAGGAGCGCCATAGACGCCCGAGGAACCACCTAGGAGCGCCATAGAGGCCCGAGGAACGCCCGAACGGGCTAGAGCAGCGGACCGCCGACGAACGGATCGATGGCCAGGGCCAGGAACAGGATCGTGAGGTAGCTGATCGAGCCGTGGAAGACCTTCATGGCCGACTTGTCCGTCACCTCGCCGCGCTGGGCACGTGAGTGCAGACGGTGGGTTTCGGTGAGGAACCAGATGCCGCTGAGCGCAGCACCAAGCGTGTAAACCCAGCCGGCACCGCCCACGGGAATCAGGAGCAGCGAGCAGACCACGGTGGCGTACGCGTAGAGCACAACCTGTACGGAGACCAGCTTGGCGCCGGCAACGGCACCGAGCATCGGGACGGACGCATTGCGGTAGTCCTCGCCGTACTTCATGGACAGCGGCCAGTAGTGCGGCGGGGTCCAGAGGAAGATGACCATGAACAAGATCACGGCCGGCCACTCGACGGTATTGGTGACGGCTGCCCAGGCGATCAGGACCGGCATGCAGCCGGCGGCTCCGCCCCAGACAATGTTCTGCGTGGTGCGGCGCTTGAGAATCAGGGTGTAGAACACGACGTAGAGCAGGATCGCGCCGAGCCCGAGCAGGCCGGTCAGCGGGTTGGCGCCGAACCAGAGGAGGGCGATGGAGACGATGCCCAGGACCCAGCCGAAAACGAGGGCTTCACGGGGGCTGACCTCGCCTGTCACCAGCGGACGCTTCTCGGTCCGCCGCATCAACTTGTCCATGTCGCGGTCGATGTAGCAGTTAAAGACGCCGGCGCTGGCGGCTGCCAGGGCACCGCCAACCATGGTCGCCACCATCAGCCACACGGAGGGAACACCGCCGTGGGCGAAGAACATGGTGGGGAGGGTTGTCACCAGCAGGAGTTCGATCACGCGTGGCTTCGTTAGCGCCACGTATGCCCGAAGCTTACGTCCCGCGCTCATTTTCCCGGTGTACACCGGAACCTCGGCGGGGGCATGCTGCGTACTCACGAAACGATCACTCAGTCCTGTCTGGGGTCCTGCTTGGGCCGGAAAAGTCCGAGTTCATCATAACCTCTATCTCCTGTAGAAGACGAAGCCCCCGGCCCGTCCGCGGGGCAGGAGCCGAAAGCCTACACTCTTCCCCGTCCCGGAACGGCCCGTTTGCACTGACACGATACGCCCAATGGCGGGCCCTTCGGGATAAGGTTGGAGCGGACATTCCCACGGAGTAATTGAGCGCCGCAGGAAGAGCGCTGGACCTGCCGGCCCACGACACCGCACGGGCAAACCGCACGCGGCGCACCGGACCAGCAGGAGGGCGCAACTGTCCGGTAACGATTCAGCGCAAGGCAACCGGAGCTTAAGGCGCCGGTCATCCGCGAAAGAGAGGGGCCCGGTAAACGTGCCACATTTGGAAGAGCAGATCCTGAACTGGACCGACCTGGACAGCAAGGCAGTGGACACCATTCGTGTCCTGGCTGCCGACGCCGTCGAGAAGGTTGGCAACGGACATCCCGGAACTGCCATGAGCCTGGCTCCGGCCGCCTACCTGCTGTTCCAGAAGCTGATGCGCCACGACCCGGCCGACCCGAACTGGATTGGGCGCGACCGGTTCGTGCTCTCCCCCGGCCACACCTCACTGACCCTGTACATCCAGCTCTTCCTTTCCGGCTACGGACTGGAACTCGATGACCTCAAGGCACTGCGGACCTGGGGCTCGAAGACTCCCGGCCACCCCGAGTACCGGCACACCGACGGCGTGGAGATCACCACCGGCCCGCTGGGCCAGGGCCTGGCTTCCGCTGTCGGGTTTGCCTTCGCCCAGCGCCGGCTCCGCGGGATGTTCGACGCCGAGGCTCCGGCCGGCGAGAGCCCCTTCGACCACACGGTGTGGGTCATTGCCTCCGACGGCGACCTCCAGGAGGGCGTAACCTCCGAAGCATCCTCCCTGGCCGGTCACCAGGAACTGGGCAACCTCGTGGTGATCTATGACGAGAACCACATTTCCATCGAAGATGACACCGACATCGCCTTCACCGAGGACGTCCTCAAGCGCTACGAAGCCTACGGCTGGCACACCCAGCGCGTGGACTGGACCGCCAGCGGTGAATACAAGGAAGACGTGGCAGGCCTGTACGAGGCGCTGATGGCCGCCAAGGCCGAGACCTCGCGTCCCTCGATCATTTCGCTGCGCACCATCATCGGGTGGCCCTCCCCCAACAAGCAGAACACCGGCAAGATCCACGGTTCGGCCCTGGGCCGGGACGAGGTCGCCGCGCTGAAGGAAACCATGGGCTTCGACCCGGAGAAGTCCTTCGACGTCGACCCCGCTGTCCTGGAGCACGCCCGTGGGGCGGTCTCCCGTGGGGCGAAGGAACATGCCCTGTGGAACGAAGCGTTCTCCGCCTGGCAGGAAACCAACCCGCAGGGTGCCGAGCTGCTCGAACGCATCCAGACGGGCAAGCTGCCCGAAGACTGGGAAGCAGCCCTGCCCGCGTTCGAAGCAGGCAAGGACGTTTCCACCCGCGCCGCTTCCGGCAAGGTCCTCAGCGCCATCGGCCCGGTGCTGCCGGAGCTCTGGGGCGGTTCGGCCGACCTCGCCGAATCCAACAACACCACCATTGAGGGTGCGCCGTCCTTCGTCCCGGCCAGCAAGCAGACCAGCACCTGGTCCGGCGGACCGTACGGACGGGTGCTGCACTTCGGCATCCGCGAACACGCCGCAGCGGCAATCGTCAACGGCATCACGATGGCCAGCAACACCCGCGCCTTCTCCGGTACCTTCCTGATCTTCAGTGACTACCAGCGTCCAGCCATCCGCCTCGGCGCCCTGATGGGCGTTCCGTCCATCTACGTCTGGACGCACGATTCGATCGGCCTGGGCGAAGACGGCCCGACGCACCAGCCGGTGGAGCAGCTCGCTTCGCTGCGCGCCATCCCAGGCCTCGATGTCGTCCGGCCAGCGGACGCCAATGAAGTGGCAGTCGCCTGGCGGACCATCCTGGAAAACACGGAAAACCCCGCCGGAATCGTCCTGACCCGCCAGAACGTTCCTACCTGGGAACGCGGCAGCGGAACAGCCGACGCAGCGGCCTTCGGCTCGGCCGAGGGTGCAGCCCGCGGCGGCTACGTCCTGGCCGAGGCAGTCCGCGACGGCGACGCCGTCACCCCGGACGTGGTGCTGATCGGCACCGGCTCGGAAGTGCAGCTGGCCGTCGCCGCCCGGGCAGCTCTCGCTGCCGAAGGCATCGCCGCCCGCGTTGTCTCCATGCCCAGCGTCGAGTGGTTTAACCGCCAGGACGAGGACTACCGTGAATCGGTCCTCCCCCGCAGCGTCAAGGCCCGCGTTTCGGTGGAAGCCGGCCTCGCGCTGGGCTGGCGCGAATTCGTCGGCGACAACGGACGCATGGTTTCCCTTGAGCACTTCGGTGCCTCAGCCGATTACAAGACCCTGTTCAACGAGTTCGGCATCACCGCCGACGCAGTCGCCCAGGCTGCCAGGGATTCCCTGTCAGCAGTCCGCGGCCAGGACGCCGCACCCGCCGGTACACCAGCCGCACCTTCCGGAGCCGCCTCCACCGAGACCGGCGACCAGAAGTAGAACGGAACAAAAGGAGCACACCAATGACTTCCACCCCCACCGCCGCCCTCTCCGAGGCCGGAGTCTCCATTTGGCTCGATGACCTCTCCCGCGAAAGGATCACCTCCGGTTCGCTGAAGGACCTGATCACCTCGCGCAACGTCGTCGGCGTCACCACCAACCCGAGTATTTTCGCCGCCGCCCTGGCCAACGGCGAGTCGTACGCCGCGCAGGTCAGCCAGCTGGCTGCCACCGGCGCGGATGTCGACAAGGCCGTCTTTGAGATCACCACCGACGACGTCATCCAGGCCTGCGATGTCTTCGCTCCCGTGTATGAGGCAACCAACGGCGTTGACGGCCGGGTCTCGATCGAGGTGGACCCCCGCCTCTCCCGCGACACCCAGGGCACGATCAACGAAGCGAAGGAACTTTTCGACAAGGTTGGGCGCAGCAACGTGCTCATCAAGATCCCCGCAACGCAGGAGGGCCTGCCGGCTATCTCGGCGGTTATTGGCGCCGGCATCAGCGTCAACGTCACCCTGATCTTCTCCCTGGAGCGCTACCGGGAAGTCATCAACGCGTTCATGGTGGGCATCGAGCAGGCCCGGGAAAACGGGCACGACCTCTCCACCATCCACTCGGTGGCATCCTTCTTCGTTTCCCGGGTCGACGCCGAGATCGACAAGCGCCTCGACGCCGTGGGAACCGACGAAGCCAAGGCACTCAAGGGCAAGGCCGGCCTGGCCAATGCCCGTCTGGCCTACCAGGTCTTCGAAGAGTCCTTCGCTACTGAGCGCTGGCAGGTGCTGGCCGCGGCCGGCGCCAACGCGCAGCGCCCGCTCTGGGCCTCCACCGGCGTCAAGGACCCGTCCCTGCCGGACACGCTCTACGTCACCGAACTGGTTGCTCCCGGCGTCGTGAACACGATGCCGGAGAAGACCCTTGAAGCGACAGCAGACCACGGCAAGGTCACCGGGGACACCGTCACCGGTACCTACGCCGAGGCCGGCGCCCTGCTGGATCAGCTGGACCGGCTGGGTGTGGACTACACCGACGTCGTGGAACTCCTCGAGGCTGAAGGCCTGGACAAGTTCGTTGTCTCCTGGGGCGAACTCCTCGAGACCGTATCCACCGCACTGGCGACCGCACGGGAGGCATAAACAGCATGACCACTCTGTCCTTTGAAGCAGCCGGGGCCGCCCGCGACGCCGTGGAGGCGAAGGTTCCGGGATTGGTCCGTGATGAGGTAGCCACGCGGCTCCTCGCCCAGGATCCCACCCTGTGGGGACCCGATGCCGAAGCCGAAGCCGCCATCCGGCTCGGCTGGCTGAACCCCTCGGAAAGCTCCCGGCCACTCCTGGGACAGATCCGCGGGCTCCGCGAAGAACTTGCCGCCGAAGGGGTCACCCGTGTGGTCCTGGCCGGTATGGGCGGTTCTTCGCTGGCCCCGGAGGTCATCACCCGTACAGCAGGCGTGGACCTCACCGTCCTGGACTCCACTGACCCGGACTCCGTGGCCGCGGCGCTGGCCGAAGACCTGGCATCCACCGTGATCGTGGTCTCCTCCAAGTCCGGTTCCACTGTGGAGACGGACTCGCAGCGGCGTGCCTTCGAGGACGCCTTCACGAAGGCGGGAATCGACGCCGCGTCCCGGATCGTCGTCGTCACGGATCCGGGGTCGCCCCTGGACGCCGCGGCCCGCGAGGCCGGTTACCGGGCAGTGTTCAATGCCGACCCCAACGTTGGCGGACGCTATTCGGCGCTGACCGCGTTCGGGCTGGTGCCTTCCGGGCTGGCCGGAGCTGACATCGAGGCGCTCCTGGACGCCGCCGAGGACACGGCCGAAATCCTCAGCGGCAACGCCGAGGACAACATCGGGCTTGCGCTCGGCGCTGCCCTGGGCGGAACGGAACCGCTGCGGAACAAGATTGTGATCGTGGATGAAGGTTCCGGCCTGGTCGGTTTTCCGGACTGGGCCGAGCAGCTGATCGCGGAATCCACGGGCAAGCTCGGCACCGGCATCCTGCCGGTGGCCGCGGAGCCCGGTGCCCCGGAAACCCGCAGCGATGCTCCCGACGTGCTGGTGGTGCGGATCACCGCACCGGATTCCGAAGCGCTTCCGCTGGGGAACCAGGTAGTTGTTTCCGGCAGCCTCGGAGCGCAGATGATGCTCTGGGAATACGCCACCGCCGTGGCCGGACGCCTGCTGGGCATCAACCCGTTTGACCAGCCCGACGTCGAGGCCGCCAAGAAGGCAGCCCGCGGGCTGCTGGACGCGCAGCCCGAGCCCGCGGCGCCGTCGTTCACTGACGGCGCCATCGAAGTCCGCGCTGAGCCCGGCCTGCTCAAGGGTGCAGACACGCTCGAGGGCGCGCTCCATGCGCTGCTGGGCGAGCTGGGCACGGACGGCTACCTCAGCGTCCAGGCCTATCTGGACCGGCGCGGCCAGGCCGGACTGGAAGAGCTGCGGCCCCAGCTGGCGCAGGTCACCGGCCGTCCGGTGACGTTCGGCTGGGGACCGCGGTTCCTTCACTCCACCGGGCAGTTCCATAAGGGCGGTCCGGCGCAGGGCGTCTACCTGCAGGTCACCGGGGTACCCGCCGGGGACGTGTCGATTCCCGGACGTCCGTTCACCTTCGGTGAGCTCATCGCCGCGCAGGCGACCGGAGACGCACAGGTCCTCTCCGATCATGGGCGCCCGGTGCTGCGGCTGAACCTGCTCGACCGTGAAGCCGGCGCAGCCCAGCTCACTGCCGCCGTTCAGGGACTCTCCAAGGGTGGTAACTAACTGATGTCCCATGAGCAAGACAACGGTTCCGCCAGCCCGTTGCGAGACCCGCGGGACCGGCGTCTGAGCCGCATCGCTGGCCCCTCCTCGCTGGTGATCTTCGGTGTTACCGGGGACCTGGCACGCAAGAAGCTCATCCCCGCGGTATACGACCTGGCCAACCGCGGCCTGCTCCCGCCCAGTTTCTCGATGGTCGGATTTGGCCGGCGTGAATGGAACGACGCCGACTTCACGGCTTACGTGAAGGAAGCGGTCCAGGCCGGATCGCGGACGGCCTTCAACGAAAGCGTCTGGGACCAGCTGGTCGAAGGGATCCGGTTTGTGCAGGGCGGCTTCGATGACGACGAAGCGTTCGACAAACTCCGCACCACGCTCGAGGAGCTCGACGAGAAGCGCGGAACACGCGGCAACGTGGCGTTCTACCTTTCGGTTCCGCCGAAGAGCTTCGAGCAGGTGTGCCAGCAGCTTTCCGGACACGGCCTGGCCGATTCGGCCGAGGGCCAGTGGCGCCGCGTCGTCATCGAAAAGCCGTTCGGCCACGACCTCCAGTCGGCACGGGACCTGAACAAAGTGGTCGAAGCGGTCTTCCCCGCTGATTCGGTCTTCCGGATCGACCATTACCTGGGCAAGGAAACTGTCCAGAATATCCTGGCCCTGCGCTTTGCCAACCAGCTCTTCGAGCCGATCTGGAACGCCAACTACGTTGACCACGTCCAGATCACCATGGCCGAAGACATCGGCATCGGCGGGCGCGCGGGCTACTACGACGGCGTCGGGGCAGCCCGCGACGTCATCCAGAACCACCTGCTCCAGCTGCTGGCCCTCACGGCAATGGAAGAGCCGATCTCCTTCGACGCCTCGCACCTGCGGGCCGAAAAGGAAAAAGTGCTGGCCGCTGTCCGGCTGCCCAAGGACCTCTCCGCGCATTCCGCCCGCGGACAGTACACCGGAGGCTGGCAGGGCGGGGAGAAGGTCACCGGCTTCCTAGAGGAAGAGGGTTTCAACCCTGAATCCAAGACGGAGACCTTTGCCGCCATCCGGCTGGACATTAACACCCGCCGCTGGGCCGGGGTTCCGTTCTACCTGCGTGCCGGCAAACGGCTGGGACGCCGCGTGACGGAGATCGCCGTCGTCTTCAAGCGTGCGCCGAACCTATTGTTCCGGGATCATGAGGAAGATGACTTCGGGCAGAACGCCGTCGTTATCCGTGTCCAGCCGGACGAAGGGGCCACGATCCGGTTCGGATCCAAGGTGCCGGGAACGCAGATGGAGGTCCGCGACGTTTCAATGGACTTCGGGTACGGGCATTCCTTCACGGAGTCCAGCCCGGAAGCCTACGAACGCCTCATCCTCGACGTCCTGCTTGGTGAACCCCCGCTGTTCCCGCGGCACGAAGAGGTGGAGCTGTCCTGGAAGATCGTTGATCCCTTCGAGGAGTACTGGGCGTCGCTGGATGAACAGCCCGAACCCTACGCCCCCGGAAGCTGGGGCCCGCCCTCAGCTGCTGAACTGCTTGCCCGTGACGGAAGGACCTGGAGAAGGCCGTGATTGTTGAACTGCCGGACACCACCACGTCCAAGGTGTCAAAGAAGATTGTTGCCATGCGGGACAAGGGCGGTGTGGTTGCCCTTGGCCGCGTCCTGACGCTGGTGGTTGTCACCGAGCCCGACTTCGTTGAGGAAGCGATTGACGCGGCCAACGATGCCAGCCGTGAACACCCCTGCCGGATCATCGTCCTCGTGGCTGGATCCCCCAACGAACCAGCCCGCCTGGATGCCCAGATCCGGGTCGGCGGCGACGCCGGTGCCTCCGAGGTCATCCTGCTCTACGGCTACGGGGAACTGGCTGCCGAGAGCGAGTCGCTGGTTTCCGCCCTGCTGCTGCCGGACGCACCAATAGTGGTGTGGTGGCCGCACAGCGTCCCCCGGTCCGCTGCAGCCACTCCCCTGGGCCGCATCGCCCACCGGCGGATCACCGACGCGGCGAACGAACAGAATCCGAAACAGGCACTGCTCGACCTCAGCCATACCTACAAGGCTGGGGACACGGACCTGAGCTGGACCCGGCTGACGAATTGGCGGATCCAGCTGGCAGCCGTCCTGGAGCAGAACGGAGCGGATGGAATCCAGTCCGTTGCGGTCGAGGGAGCAACGGACTCCGCCAGCACCTTCCTGCTGGCAGCCTGGCTGAGGAACGCCCTGAACGTCCCCGTCGAAATCATTGAACATGAGGCAGGGACGGGGATGCGTCGGGTCCGCCTGGAACGCGATGCCGGTGTGATCGAGCTGTTCCGTCCGGACGGCAACACGGCGTACCTCACCCAGCCGGGCCAGCCCGAGCAGCGGATTTCACTGCCGCGGCGGAACCTGCACGAGTGCCTGGCGGAAGAACTGCGCCGCCTTGATCCTGACGAAGTGTTCGGAGAAGTACTAACGCAGGGACTGGCAGCGTGCCTGATCCCGGAACGGATTGACGCATGAGGCACTTTCCCAACGGGGTTAGCATCCACCCCGATTTCGAAGCCCTGTGCAGTGCCACGGCCGGACGCATGATCACGAAACTGGTGGACGTGCAGAGCCGGCGGGGTGAAGCCACGGTTGTCCTGACGGGCGGTACGGCCGGTATCGCCGTCCTCGCTGCTGTTGCGGCGGCTCCGGCGCGGACCGCGGTGGACTGGAAACGCGTGAATTTCTGGTGGGGTGACGAACGCTTTGTTGCCGCCGGTTCCCCGGACCGCAACGCGGCCGCAGCCTGGCAGGCCATGCTGGAGCCGCTGGGCGTAGATCCGTCGCGGGTCCACGAGGTGCCTTCCACCGATACCGCCGCCGACGTCGAGGAAGCCGCCTCCGCCTACGCCCGTGAGCTGGCTGCTGCCGCCGCCGCCGAGGAACTGGCGGATGGTTTCGCGGAGGCCGATCCCCGCCTGCCGCGGTTTGACGTGCTGCTGCTGGGCGTTGGCCCGGACGCGCACATCGCGTCCCTGTTCCCGGAAATGGCGGGCATCCGTACCACCGGCGAGACCACAGTGGCGGTACGCGACTCCCCCAAGCCGCCGCCGGAGCGGGTCTCGCTGACCCTTGAAGCGATCAACACCGCCGAAGAGGTCTGGCTTGTGGTGGCCGGCGAGGACAAGGCCGGGGCCGTGGGCCTGGCGCTGGCCGGTGCCGGGCCGGTGCAGGTCCCCGCGGCCGGTGCCCAGGGCCGGACCAAGACCCGCTGGCTGGTCGACGAGGCGGCGGCTTCGCAGCTGCCTGAGAGGCTCCTGGAGTCCGAAGGCCACTGAGGCCTAACCACAGAATAATTTCACTCGCAAACGCCGCCGGTTCCCTGGAACCGGCGGCGCTTGGCGTTGGGACGGGCGGCAGCGGATGGGGATCAGGTCATTTAACCTTCGCCTCATAGTTGCCGGAGATGGTGGACCGATGATGACTGTTCCGCGATGTGCCACCGAACCATGCCGGGGATAGGGCGCCGCCCGGGCAGGAGCCGGGGTCTGAGTAG
Organism: Arthrobacter sp.; assembly: GCF_031988865.1. NCBI lineage: Bacteria > Bacillati > Actinomycetota > Actinomycetes > Micrococcales > Micrococcaceae > Arthrobacter > Arthrobacter sp. The sequence continues at coordinate 16,880 of NZ_DALZXY010000021.1, read as the reverse complement.
TAATGGAACATGATTGCGCGTTTAGCCCTCGGCGTGGTGTTTGTCGGTAGTCTGTAGGGTGTTCCGGTTGAATTCTTGAGTGATGAGCAGGCCGCCGCGTTCGGGCGGTTTGTGGGAGAACCGTCTCAGAACGATCTGGAGCGATTCTTCTATCTTGACGACGCCGATCAGGAGTTGATCCGCAGGCGTAGGGGTGAGCACAGCCGGCTTGGGGTTGGGGTGCAAGTCGGGACAGCCCGTTTTCTGGGGACTTTTCTTGCTGACCCGCTCGATGTGCCCTGGTCTGTGGTCGATTACGTTGCGGCGCAGCTCGGGATCGCGGATCCCTCGGTGGCCAAGCGTTACACTGAGCGCGTTGAGACAGCCAACACGCATGCGCGCGAGATCCGTGCCTTCACACGGCACAGGATCAACCTGGAAAAGATCACTACGCACTGGGACGATATGACCCGTGTGGCCGCTTCCCTGGTTACGGGGTCGGTGCGCGCGTACGACCTGCTACGCATGCTTACCCGTGATAATGGTTCCCCGTCACCGCTCGGGGCAGCGGTCATCGAGTATGGTCGCATCGCAAAGACCCTTCATTAGTTGTCCCTGATCGACCCGATCGATGAGACCTACCGGCGGGCCATCAACTCCCAGCTCACCGTGCAGGAGTCACGTCATCGTCTGGCCCGGGCAATTTTCCACGGTAGGCGCGGGCAGATTTACCAGCGTTACCGCGAGGGGCAGGAAGACCAGCTCGGCGCGCTGGGGCTGGTGCTTAACGCCGTCGTGCTCTGGAACACCAAATACACCGATGCCATCATCACTGAACTGGGTGAAAACGGGGAAGACATCTTGGAAGATGATGTAGCGAGGTTGTCCCCGCTGGCCGATGCCCACATCAACATGCTGGGCCGCTACGCGTTCACCGCACCTACGCTCCAAGGGCTACGACCATTCCGAGGTCCAACCGCGCCCGGAAGCTGACTCATCTGCACGGCAAATATCGCTACCTGTCTTACAAGCCTTGGGATGCAAGACAGCCGATCAAGACACTTGAGGATCCGTGACGCCTCAAGGATGGCACTGTCTTGCTACCATGTCCCATAAGTACAGGATGGAGTTGCGGTAGGCAACCACTGTTGCGGGACACTTTGGAGACGGAAATGGGTAAGCTGATCGGGTACGCCCGGGTATCGACCCGGGCACAGGACGCGGACCGGCAGATCACCGACCTGCTCGGTGCCGGGGTGCGCCGCGATGACCTCTACACGGACCAGGGAGTAAGTGGCGCCAGGGCCAGCCGCCCCGGATTCGACAAGGCCCTTCAATCCCTGCAGGAGGGCGATACCCTGGTGATCTCCACCCTGGACCGGTTGGGGCGATCCACCGCCAATATGCTGGATCTTGCCAAAGATTTTCGGGAGCGCGGAATCGGGCTGCGGGTGCTGAACCTGGGAGGCGGCGACGTGGACACCGGTACACCGATGGGTTCGATGGTCTTCACCGTCATGGCGGCGCTGGCGCAGATGGAGCTGGAAATCAAGCGGGAACGGATCACCGATTCAGTGTCCAAGCGCCGGGCAAGGATTTGGGCGGGCGGCGGGAACGGTTCACCAACAGCCAGATCGATAACGCCCGACGTCTGATCGACGCCGGCCAGCCAGCCACCCAGGTGGCTCGGGACCTGGGCATGTCCCGAGCCACCCTGTACCGGCGCATTGCAGGGATCGAAGCACAACACTGGATCACTACCCAGGGCTGATACTTGTCGGGGGCCACAGCTATAGGAGCACCGGGCCTTAAACGATCATGATCAAGTGCTTAGCGCCAACCGCTGTACCAAGGCCAGTAAAAAGCCGCCTCCAAAAATGTTGATGCACAAAATGCTGATTAGTCGTAGTCGTAGAAGCCCTTCCCCACGGAACGCCCCAACCGGCCCTTGTCAATGAACTCGCGTTTCAGTGTTTCTGCGAACTCACGCAGTTCGGGGTCATCACTGTGTCGGTTGAGGTTGTAGGGAGTTTCCATGCCGATGATGTCGTAGATTTCGAACGGTCCTAGCGGGGCGCCCGTGGCCCGGCGCCAGGTCTCGTCGATGGCCTCCACGTCGGCTACGTCCCGCGCGTAGAGTTTCGAGGCTGCCGTCATGAACGGAACCAGCAGCGAGTTCACGATGTATCCAGGTTGTTCCTTCTTCAGTCTGACGGGGACCATGCCGATTTCCTCGGCGAATTCGGCAACGGCGTCGAGGTACTTCGGATCCGTTCCGACGTGCCCCATGACCTCACCGGTGTTCTGGCGCCAGACCTCGTTGGCGAAGTGCAGGGCCAGGAACTTTTCCGGACGTCCCGTGGCATCGGCGATGTCACGGGGCAGGAGTGTCGAGGAGTTCGTGGCGAATACTGTGTGCGGGGGTGCCGCTGCTCCGGCCTTGGCCCAGGTGTCGCGCTTGATCTGCAGGACTTCGGGGACTGCCTCGATGACGATCTCGGCGTCCTGCAAGGCATCGGCCAGGTCGCTGGACGTGCGGATGCGCCCGATGGCGGCATTGAGCTTTTCCTCGGTGGCATCGGGCAGATCGCGCAGGTAGAGGGGTTTGAGGTACTCCCAGCGGTCCGTCAGTTTGGCAAGGATCTCGTCGGTGAGGTCATATGCGACGACGTCCTTGCCTTGATAGGCGGCCTGGAAGGCGATCTGCGATCCGAGGACGCCGGTGCCGAGCACAGTGAGATTTTTCATCGGTATTCCTTGTCTGTTGTTGTGCTGAAGGGATCAAGACCCCGGTAGAACTCGCCCTGCTGCGCGCTTACTCGCTGGGGAGAGCCGTCTGGCGGTGCTTACCGCCGGCGGCGGGCAGGAACATTGATGATGTCCAGATCGCGTCCGATGACCAGGTCACCGCTGAATCCCGCTTGGGCTTTTTTCCAGAAGCGATCGGGCCAGTCTGCAGGGACAAAATGATGAAGAACGAGGGAGCCGACGCCAGCTCGTTCGGCGAGGGGACCAACGTCCTCAATGGTGGTGTGTGCTTCGAGGAGGTGGCGCACCAGGGCCTCCTGGGGTGCAGAGCGTGGTGCAGGGTATGCCTGTTCGATTGCTTCGCGAGCGATGACTTCGTGGACAAGAACGTCGGCTCCCTGAGCCAGCTTCACGAGATTGTCCGACGGCCCCGTGTCTCCGGAGAACACCACTGAACCGTCGTCCGTGTCGAACCGGTAAGCGAAGGCAGGGAAGATGGGTGCGTGCTGCACCAAGATTGCACTGACGCGCACACGATCGTCCTCATAGACGTCAATGGGATCCATCTCCGGGTGGGGATTGGCGCTGGGATCCGCCGTCAGGGCCTCGGGGAGCTCGATGTTCTTGGCGAGAACTGCCTGCTGAGGGGTGGGCATGAGGTTGTCGCGGCTCCGGTCATTGAAGTCGGTAGCAAAGGCACGCACGAGTCCCTCCCACATTTCCACAGTGCCCGGCGTTGGATTCTCGGCAGCGACCACGGGAGGTTCCTGTCCCCCTCCGAATACAGGGGGGAGCTGGCGTCGATTTCCCGGGCCGATCAGCCGGATGGGCAAGTCAGCGGAAACAAGACCACTGTATAGCCCGGAGGAGAAGAGAGAGTTCAGATCCACGACATGGTCGGAATGCAAGTGGGTGAGGAACACTGCTCGCAAACTGTCGAGTGGCTGCGAGGGTTTCTTGTTCCACCCCCGAGCTTGGCCCGGCTCAGCTGCTGGTAGATGCCGTGTCCGGCGTCCACCAGGTAATAGCGGTCTCCGACGACAACGGCTGAAGCAATACCCAGGCGGTCGTTGCCCGAGTGCAGTGTAGGTCCGCCGCCAGTGCCAAGAAGGGCTATGTGGGTCCGGGTTCGGTGCTGGGTTCCAGTGTTGGACGCTGCGCGCGCTGTTGCCGATGCTGCGGGTGCGGTACCCGCCGCTATGGCTGCGGCAGTGACTCCACCAATCAGCGTTCGGCGCGAGAAAGAGTTGGCCGTGGACTTGTCGATCATCGTGGAACTTTCTTGAGTCGGGAGTATTTCGTTGGGAAAGTGCAGACTGGACAGGCAAGCCTGTTGGAGAGGCGTGTCTCAGAGCGCTTCGAAGAGCCCGGCGGCACCCATGCCCCCGCCGATGCACATGGTCACCACGGCGTACTTGCCGCCGCGTTCCTTGGTGGCGTGCAATGCGTGCCCGGCCATGCGGGCGCCGCTCATGCCGTATGGGTGGCCAATGGAGATCGCTCCGCCGTCGACATTGAACCGTTCAGGGTCGATGCCGAGGGTGTCGCGGCAGTGCAGGGCCTGGGAGGCGAAAGCCTCGTTGAGCTCCCAAAGGTCAATGTCGTTGACGGCCAGGCCGTGCCTGGAAAGCAGTGTCGGGACGGCGGTTACCGGGCCGATGCCCATCTCTTCGGGTGCGCAGCCGGTGACGGCGTGGAAGATGCCCAGGGGTTCCAGGCCGCGGCGGGAAGCCTCGGTTGCGTCCATGAGGACCACCGCGGCTGCCCCGTCGGAGAGTTGGGAGGCATTGCCAGCGGTGACACTGTATCGGCCCGGGTGCTTCCCGTCCCGGTCCAGGGCGGGGCGAAGTTCGGCCAGCGATTCAGCGGTGGTTTGGGGCCTGTTGCCCTCGTCGCGGATTGCCATCCCGGCCGCAGTGGGGACATTCCCGCCTTGGTGTAGGGACAACGGGACGATCTCGGCGTCGAAGGCCCCGCGTTGTTGGGCTGCGGCGGTGCGCCGCTGGGACTCGGCGGCGTATTGGTCTTGGGCCTCGCGGGAGATTCCATAGCGGGCGGCGACGAGCTCAGCAGTTTCGAGCATGCTGGAGTACAGCCCCGGCACGTGGGTTTGCAGCCAGGGGTCCTGGGCCCGGTGGGAGTTGAAGTGCTGGTTCTGCACCAGGGACACGGACTCGGCTCCGCCGGCGACAATGATGTCTGCATCGCCTCCCTCGATCATGCGGGCTCCGGCGGCGATGGCCATAAGTCCGGAGGCGCATTGGCGATCCACCGTCATCCCGGGCACCGTGAGGGGCAGCCCTGCTCGCAGGGCTGCCTGCCGAGCCAGGTTCATTCCCTGGCTACCCTGCTGCAGGGCCGTTCCCAGGATGACGTCGTCGATCTCCCCGGGGCCGACTCCGGCGCGCTGGACCGCGTGTGTAATGGCATGTCCGGCCAGGGTCTGGGCCTGGGTGTCGTGGAAGGACCCCTTATAGGCCCGGCTGATGGGGGTGCGGGCGAAGGAAACAAGGACTGTTTTGCGCATTGGGGGGTGGTTCTCCTGATGGATGACGGGGGGTGGTTAGACGAAGGCGGAAATCCCGGTGAGGGCCCGGCCCACCAGCAGGGTGTTGATCTGGTGGGTGCCCTCAAAGGTGTAGATCGCCTCGGCGTCCATGAAATGCTTCATCACCTTGTTTTCCAGCTCGATGCCGTTGCCGCCGAGTACTTCACGGCACAAGGCGACGGTCTGGCGGGCCTGGGAGGCTGCCATCAGTTTCACCAGCGAGGCGTGTTCCTCTTCCAACTCGTCCCGATCGGCCAGCTTGGAAGCCTGGACCAGCACGCCCAGGGACGAAGCGATGTTTATTTCGGATCGGACCAGCAGGTCCTGCACCAGCTGGAACCGCGCCAGCGGACGGCCGAATTGCTGGTGGTTGACGGCGTGGGCCAAGGCCGCGTCGAAGGCCCCGATCGCATTGCCCAGTGCCGTCCATCCGACCTCCAGGCGAGTAAATTTCAGTACCTCGGAAATCTGCTGGAAGGAGCTGACCCCCGGCAGCCGGGCCGTGTCCGGGACACGGACGTCGGTGAGGGTGATGTGGGCGTTCTGCACGGTGCGCAGGCTGTACTTGCCTTCGATCTTCTGGGCCGAGAATCCCGGGGCGTCGGTGGGGACGATGAACCCCAGGAAGCGTCCCTCGCCGCCCTGTTCCTTGGCCCACACGACGGCTTGGTGGCCCCAGGTGGCGTTGCCGATCCACCGCTTGGCACCATTGATGACCCAGCCGGTTCCTTCCCGGCGGGCCGTGGTGCTCATGCCGCCGGCGATGTCTGAACCCGAGTCCGGCTCGGTGAGGGCGAACGCACCAACCAGCGTGCCGGCGGCAACCTCCGGCAGGATGGCTGCCTGTTGCTCCGGCGAACCGAAGTGGCGCACCGAGAGTCCGAACAATGAGCCGCTGACCCCTGCGAAGGTGGCCAGAGAGGCGTCCTTGCGGGCGAGTTCCGCGGTGAGCATCCCGCGCAGCAGGTGGCTGGGTCCGGCTCCGGTGTGCAATTGGCGGCCAAGTTGGCCGCTCTGGGCCAATGGTTCAACGAATTCAAACGGGAATTCCGCGTTCTCCCACGCACGGTTCAACTTGGAGTCATCCAGGCCGGCCAGGGCTGAACGAAAATCTTCCAGTATCACTAGCTCTGCGGGATCCAGCAGCGTCTCGAAACGCAACAGGTCGTGGATCTGGGCGGTGGCGGTGGATGTGGTGCTCATCGGGAAACTCCTTGGCCGGTGCGTAGGTTGGTTTTCAGCAACTTGCCGGTGGAGGTGCGCGGCATCTGGTCGATGAATTCGATCTGCTTGGGGATCTTGAATCGGGAGAGGAAGGGACCCGCAGCGGTGCAGATGTCCCCGGCCGTGAGTTCAACCGTCTCTTCCAGCACGATGAACGCCTTGCCGACTTCGCCCCATTGTTCATCGGGGACCCCGATGACCGCGGCCTCGGCGACACCGGGCACGTTCAGCAGGGCGGACTCGACCTCCGCCGGGTACACGTTCTCCCCGCCCGAGACGTACATGTCCTTGTACCTGTCGCGGATCCAGTAGTAGCCCTCCTCGTCCTGCACCGCTGCATCGCCGGTGCGGAACCATCCGGCTTCAAATGCAGATGCTGTTGCCTCGGGGCGCTGCCAGTATTCGCGGATCACGTTGGGTCCCACGGTCTGGATCTCCCCGATTTCCCCCGGCACTGCAGGGGCTCCGCTGGGGGCAATGAGGCGGACATCAACCAGGAACTGCGGCTTGCCGGCGGATCCTGCCTTGCGGATCCCGTCTTCGGCGGCGAGCTTGAGCACTGCCGGTGCGGTTTCGGTCAGTCCGTAGCCCTGTTTGACGGCAATGCCCCGCTCGGCCCAGACCCGCAGGATGCGTTCGGGCACCGGGGCCCCGCCGACGATGATGGTGCGCAACAGGGACAGGTCGGTTTGGGTGAACAGCTGGTGATGCGCCAAGGCGTCAAGCATCGCCGGCACCGTGAACATGCTCGTCACCCCGCGGTCCTGGATCGCGGAGAATATTTCCCCGGGATCAACGCCCCGCTGGATCAGGACCGTGCCGCCCTTGAGGAATGTCGGGAGCACCAGCCCGTTGAGCCCGGCGATGTGAAACAGCGGGGCCGCGGCCAGGCACACCTCGTCGGGACGGACGTCGTCTTCGATCAGGACGTTGACGTCATTGAAGAAGATGTTCCCGTGCGTCAGCACCGCGCCCTTGGGACGTCCGGTGGTGCCGGAGGTATACATCAGCAGGGCCGGGTCATCAAGACCGCAATTGATCTCCGGCACCGGGGCCACGTCCGCAGGCAACTGCGGGTACGTCGGACCCACCCCCGTGCCGTCGACGTCCACCAGTACTGCAGCGGGGATCTTCTCCGCGATCATCTCCGTGGCTTCGGACTGCTCGCGGCCAAAGAACAGCACGGACGCTGCGCTGTCCTGCAGGATGTACTGCGCCTCCGCCGGCGCGAGCCGGGCGTTGACCAGCACGCAGATCGCCCCGATCCTCGTGCTGGCGAACAAGGTCTCCAGCAACGCCACATGGTTTGATCCCCAGTAGGCCACCCGGTCACCGTGGCCGACCCCTTGATGGGCCAGCCACGCGGAAAGCGATTCCACTCGGGCAGCGAATTGGGCGTAGGTCAGTACCGTTCCCTCGAATTCCAGGGCGACTTTTTCGGGGCTGAGCAATGCGCGGCGGCGCGGCCAAGACCCGAGCCCCAGGTTCTGAAGACTCGACATTTCGTGGGTGTTCCTTTTCGATGGGGGATGCACAGGCGGACGGGATCCGGCCAAGCACCAGGGTGGAATCAGGATTCGGGGTGACATCGATTGACGGTGTGACGGCAAATCCCCGGGAAGGCGTTGAGATCGTTCCGGCCCTTGGCGAACGGTTCACGGATGCCAAGGACCACGCAGCGTCACGGTGACACCATCACGCTGCTGTGCCCACGCGGGGGAAGTACGTCCAGGGACCGGAAGTACCGTTGCCCCGCGTGGCAGGGGTGTGGATGATCAGTTGATGCGTTCGCTCTGGGTTGTGATCCCTGCGGGTGTCTCCGCCCAGAAACCGGCGATCAGGTCCGCAAACTCCGCGGCCCGCTCGATCTGCGGCATGTGCCCGGTGCCGCGGAAGGCGTGGGTCTTGGCGTGCGGGAGCAGCGCCGCGGCGGCGGCTAGGTGGGTGAACGGGAAGATCTTGTCCTGTTCACCCCAAATGACCAACGTCGGAATGCGGCTGGCGGACAAACCGTCGGTCAGGATCTTGCGCCATTCTTCGCGGCTGCCGCGGATGGTGCCCAGGGCCGCGGCGGTGTCCAGGAACACCTTGTTCCCGTGTGGCCTGGAGGCCAGACGGAATCCCAGGTCCACCCGCTCGTCGGTGACCAGGGCCGGGTCGTTGAAGAGGCTGAGCTCGAGCCTGCGGGCCGAGGCCGGGCTGGGCTTGCTCAACATCAGCTCGCCCAGCGGCCTGAAGGACATCAGGCGTACCGGCAAGGCGACCTCTTTGCCGAAGCCCGCACTGTTGGAGAGCACCAGGCTGCGCACGCGTTGCGGCGATTGGACCGCCAGCTGCATCGCAACGGCGCCGCCGAGGGAATTGCCCACAAGATGCGCCGGCTCGGTGATGCCCGCCGCGTCAAGGAAGCCCTCGAGGAATCGAGCCAGTGCGGGCAGCGAATAGGTCGCCTCCAACGGCTCGGATTCCCCGTATCCGGCAAGGTCCACGCTCAAGACGCGGTATCCCTGGTCTGCGAGCAACTCGTGCTGATCGATCCAGTCTTCGAGGCTGCGGCCGATGCCATGCACCAGCACGACCGGGGTGCCCTCCCCTTCGTCGCGGTAGCGGACCTGACTGCCGTCCACGGCAAGGGTTCGTGTAGCCGGAGCGCGAAGGCCTTCGGTTGATGTGTGGGCTGAGAGTTCCCCGCCGGTGCGCCGTCGCTGGAAGCTCATGCTCCCGTCCTCAAGCCGGCGGTTACTGAACAGCCCGATGTCCTTCATGTAGTTCTGGTGCAACCGCCACGGCACATGGGCGCCTTGCTTGGCCATCTCGCCCACGCCGCGCCGGATGTAGCCGGCGTCCAGGTCAAGGAAGGGGTTGGCGGTCTCACCCACGGGGGTGCGGGGGGTCGCGGAAACGTATCCGTTGGCATCCAGGTGCTTGAGCAGATGGCACGCGTAGCGGCTGATCAGGTCGGCCTTCAGCGTCCAGGAGTTGTTGGTGTATCCACTGACCATATTCAAATTGGGGACGCCGGAGATCATCATGCCCTTGTAGGCGAATCGCTCGCCGATGTTGATCGTTTCGTCATCGACGCTCAACGTCATGCCACCGAGCCACCGCAGGTTCAACCCGGTGGCGGTCACGATGATGTCGGCAGGCAGGTGTTCGCCGGATTCAAGTTCGATCCCCGTCTCGGTGAAGGAGCGGATGCCTCCGGTGGCGATCGATGCCTGGCCATCGCGCAGCGTCGCGAACAAATCACCATCGGGGACCGCACACAACCGCTGGTCCCAGGGGTTGTAGGGCGGGTTGAAATGGGTGTCTACGTCGTAGCCGGCGGGAAGCTGCTTGATGGTGTCCTTGCGGATCTTCGCGCGGACCATGTCCGGCTTGCTGCGGCTCAGGGTGTATTGCAGGTGCAGGTTCAGCATGTTCTTCCACCGCAGGACCGGGTACGCGACGGAGTCCGGCAGCGCGCGCCGCAGCACGTTGGCCAGCGGGTCGACGGCCGGGACGGAGGCGATGTAGGTGGGCGTGCGCTGAAGCATCGTCACGTGCTCGGCCTTCGCCGCGAGGTTTGGCACCAGCGTCACGGCCGTGGCGCCGCTGCCGATGACAATCACGCGCTTGCCCTCGTAGTCAAGATTCTCGGGCCAGTGCTGGGGATGCACGATCTGCCCGCCGAAGCGGTCTTGGCCTTCGAAGCTCGGGGCGTAGCCCTGGTCATAGTTGTAGTAGCCAGTGGCACCCATGATCCACGAGGCGGTGATGACCACCGTTTCCCCGGTGTCGGTCCGCTCTGCGGTCACCGTCCAGCGCCCCTCGGACGTGGACCAGCCCGCGGAGCGGACCTTGTGGTGGAAGCGGATGTTTTCGGTGATCCCGTACTCGTCGGCGGTCTCCTCGACGTACCGCTTGATCGAGGCCCCGTCGGAGATCGCCTTAGGTTCCGTCCACGGCTTGAAGGCGTAGCCGAAAGTGTACATGTCCGAATCGGAGCGGATGCCGGGGTAGCGGAACAGGTCCCACGTGCCTCCGATGGCGCCACGCGATTCCAGCACTGTGTACCGCTTGCCGGGGCTTTCCCTGACCAGGTGCGCGGCGGCGCCCACGCCTGACAGCCCGGCGCCGATGATCAGGACGTCTACATGCTCGGTGGCCTTGGCCATGGTTACTCCTCTGATAAAACGAATTCTCGGTGCGGTTTCGCCACACGTGAACCGTGGTGTGTTAGTGTTCGTCCGCCGCCAGACCGCATATGATCTGTGACACACTTTATGGTGAGCGTGATCCAGGTCGCATGACTTCCCGTGCAATCGGACTTGCCAGTCCGTGCACGCTTCGGCGAACGGTACCTGGCGGGGCATTGGTTCCGATGGCGTCCAGGAAGGGCCCATGCAGATGTCGAAGGAGACACTCGATGACACAGGTGCAGACGTGGTCCACAGACCAGATTCCGGAACCGGAACGGTTTGGGGCATGGTCGGAAAAGGTGCGGGCACTGCACATGGACTGGGACCTCGATACCCCGGTGGAGCAGGGGTATTCGGCCCGGATCCGCTATCGAGGCATGGGGAACCTAAGGATCGCCGAGGTGAGCTGCTCGGCGTTCGGGGGTCAACGAGTCCCCTCTGCCGAAGGTTCCGGAATCGTGGGCATCC
>NZ_DALZXY010000021.1:0-5722 GCF_031988865.1 Arthrobacter sp. | reverse complement strand
CCAGCTGCAGCTCAGCGGCCGAATGACGTGCGCCTACGGCCAAGATCAGTTCACCCTTACCCCCGGCGACCTGTTCATCTGGGATGGCGACCATGGCGGGACTTTTCAGAGCGACGGAGAGCACCAGCAACTTTCGCTGCTTATGCCGGTGGCGCGGGTACCGAAATCCATCATCTCGACGCTGGAGCGCGGCCGCCCCTTGGCCACGGGCTCCGGCTCAGGTGAACTTTCCCTGGTGGCTGGTCAGCTTCGAGGCGTTGTGAGCGAACTCGACCAGCTCAGCGACGACGCGGTGAACAGGGCGGTGAACGGTCTGCTCGATCTGCTGGACAGCGCCCCGGCCCCTGACCAGGAAGCTTCGTTCGGGCAGCGCGCCACGCTGCTTGCCGAAATCCAGAAATACATCACCGCGCACTTGGAAGATCGGCAGCTGTCGGTTGGTTCCATCGCTGCCGCGCATTGGATCTCGGTACGCACCCTGCACCTGATCTTCGCCGAGTCGGGCACCTCTGTGGCCCGCTCAATCCTCCAGCAGCGGCTGGAGCATTGCCGCCGGGACCTGGCCAGCGCCTCGGAAACCACGACGGTCACCTCGGTCGCATTCCGCTGGGGATTCAGCGACACCGCCCACTTCAGCCGCACCTTCAAGAAAGAATTCGGCGTTCCTCCCACGGCTGTCATACCCCAGTTCCGGACACCGTCAGCCGGCTTCCCGGATTGATTGCGCTACTTGTCATGGTCGGTGCACAAATTGGCAAGCGACCGCCCCTGGATTCCAGCGATACTGGAGCAAAGCTAATTTGGTGAGCTAAGTCACCACAGGGGTATGGAAGGCTGCGAGATGGCAGAGAAGAAATTGGATTACATTGTGGTCGGTGCCGGTTCCGCCGGTTCGGTCCTCGCACGCAGGCTGATCGACGCGGGCAAGACCGTGGCGGTACTGGAAGCCGGAGGCGAAGACACGAATCCGGTCATCGCCGATGTCTTCGCCGCCGGCGCGCTCTGGCACGGTGCGGAGGACTGGGACTACTACACGACCGAGCAGGCCTCCTGCGACGGCCGCCGGCTGCACCTCCCGCGGGGCAAGGTCACCGGCGGTTCGCACGCACTGAACGCCACCATCTGGGTCCGCGGCGCCAAGCAGGACTACGACACCTGGGCCTACCTGGGCTGCCCGGGTTGGACCTGGGAGGACGTGCTGCCGGTCTTCACGGCCATCGAAAAATATGACGGCGGGGTCTCCGACACCCGCGGCGGTTCCGGCCTGCTCGATGTGGTCAAGGACTTCCCGCGGAACCCGGTCCAGGACGACATCCTCGACGCCGCACAGGAAATCGGCCTGAAACTCAACGAGGACTACAACTCGGGCGATGTTGAAGGCGTCTCCAAGATGCAGCTCAACGTCCGCGAAGGCAAACGTTTCAACACCTGGCACGCCTACCTGAAACCCGTCGTTGGACACGAGAACCTCACCCTGATCACCCGCGCGCACGTCCGCCGGCTGCTCCTGGGCGACGGTACCGTCACCGGTGTCGAATACGAGAAGGACGGCCAACTGCACACGCTGCGTGCGGGGGAAACGCTCCTTGCCGCAGGTGCCATCAACTCGCCCGAGTTGCTGCTGCGCTCCGGCATCGGCCCCGCCGAGGAGTTGCGCGAGATCGGCGTCGAACCCGTGCTGGATTTGCCCGGCGTCGGCAAGAACCTGCACGACCACCTGCTCTCGCCGGTGATCTACACGACGACGAAGAAGGATGTCCCGCCCTCGCAGGTCGCTGCAGCGGAGACCCACCACTTCTGGAAGAGCAATCCAGACCTGGCAGTGCCGGACACCCAGCCGATCCACTTCTCCCTGCCAATGTACTTCCTTGATTCGATGTCGGGTCCCGAGAATGGCTTCTCCCTCGTGGGCGGCATTATCCGTCCGCTTAGCCGTGGCGAAATCACACTCTCCGGACCGAACCCCGAGGACCCCATCCGGATCGATCTCGGCGCCATGACCGCCACCGAGGACGTCCGCGCCCTGGCAGCCTCGGTCCGCCAGTGCCGCGAGATGGGCCGCACCGCCGCCCTCTCCGACTGGGGACCCGAAGAAATCTACCCCGGCCCCGGGTACTCCGACAGCGACGAAGACCTCGAGCGCTACGTCCGCGAAACCGCCGTCACCTACCACCACCAGGTCGGCACGTGCAAGATGGGCCTCGACGAACTCGCCGTCGTCGACCCCCGCAGCCTCAAGGTCCGCGGACTCGACGGCATCCGCATCGCCGACGCCTCCATCATGCCGCTGGTCCCCACCGGAAACACCAACGCCGCCTCCGTGCTGATCGGTGAAAAAGCCGCCGAATTCATCACCGGCATCCCGGCCCGCTGACCAACGACTAGTCCTCCTACCCGGCCATCGACAGTGGTTGGTCAGGGGGCACCCTCCACCGCCCCCTGGCCGACGCCGCAGGCCCTGGCCCGGTGACGGCCCAGGATTCGGCACGTCCCTGTCACCCACAAACCTAAGGAACACCATCATGGGCATTCCAGCCTCAACCACCACACCGATGACCCTTGAAGACCTCCTCGCCGCCATCCAGCCCGGCAAGGGTGGGCGCGAGATCACGGACCCGGCCACCGGGGAAACCGTGGGCCGCGCCCCGGAACACGGCGTCGCCGACCTGGAACTGGCGGTGGCAGCCGCCCGCGCGGCCCAGTCGGCCTGGGGTGCCCTGGCCCACCAGGAATGCTCCGCCTACTTGGACCGCGCAGCGGATGCCATCGAGGCCAACGCCGAGGCCCTTGCGGTACTGCTTTCCCGCGAGCAAGGCAAGCCGCTGAACGGGCCGAACGCCCGCTTCGAGGTCGGCGCGTGCGCCGCCTGGCTGCGCGCCAACGCAGCCTTCGAACTCGAGCCCGAAATCTTGGTGGACCATGAGGGCGGCCGCACCGAACTGCACTACCGTCCGCTGGGCGTGGTCGGGGCGATCGGACCGTGGAACTGGCCCATGATGATCAGCATCTGGCAGCTGGCCCCGGCACTGCGCATGGGCAATACCGTGGTCCTCAAGCCCTCGGCCAACACGCCGCTGTCGGTCCTTGCGCTGGCCCACGTGCTCAACAGCGTCCTGCCGGCCGACGTGCTTCACGTCGTCTCGGGCCGCCGCGACGTCGGCGCAGTCATGGTCAGCCACCCGGACATCGCCAAGATCATGTTCACCGGCTCCACCGCTGCCGGCCAGGACATCATCCGCTCCTCCGCCGACACCGTGAAGCGCCTGACCCTGGAGCTCGGCGGCAACGACGCCGGGATCGTGCTGCCCGACGCCGATCCGAAGAAAATCGCCGAGGACCTCTTCTGGGGCGCCTTCATCAACACCGGCCAGACCTGCGCTGCCCTGAAGCGCCTCTACGTCCACGAGGACATCTACGAAGAAGTCTGCGAGGCGCTGGTCGAGGTCGCGAAGGCCATGCCCATGGGTAACGGGCTCGACGAAAACAACGTGCTGGGCCCGCTGCAGAACAAGTCCCAGTTCGACATCGTCGCCAAGCTGGTCCAGGCCGCCAAGGACTCCGGCGCACGGATCCTGGTCGGCGGGAACCCCGAGGAGGGACAGCCGGGCTACTTCTACCCCACGACCCTCATCGCGGACATCGACAACGAGAACCCGCTGGTCGCCGAGGAACAATTCGGTCCGGCCCTACCGATCATCAAGTACTCCACCATCGACGAAGCGGTCGCAATGGCCAACGCCCTGGATGTGGGGCTCGGTGCCTCGGTCTGGTCATCCAACCTGGATGCGGCCCGCCAAGTTGCGGCCCGCATCCAGGCAGGTTCCGTGTGGATCAACAAGCACGGCACCGTGGACCCTCGCGTCCCGTTCGGCGGCGCCAAGAAGTCCGGCTACGGACTCGAGTTCGGCATCGAAGGCCTCAAGCACCTGGGCCAGCCACAGGTCATCAGCTACTAAGCATCAGCTTCTATCCGGTCGCGGCCGAACCTGCCTGCAGCCGCACCATCACTGCTGCCGAACCGGTCGAGGATTCCGGCGACGCGCTGCGGCTGACCCCGGCAGCGCACGACGTCGCCGCCGGCATCAGCGGAACTGCGTTCTACACCGCGGACGGACAAGCCGGCTCCGTTCGGGTTGTTGTTGTTCCGGCTGGGACAGACCGCGCCATAATCGTGGGGACGCCGACGCTGGTGACTGACCGGGCCATCGACCGGGTGGGCACCGCGGTACTTATCACGGGCGCTGCAGGCGTGCTCTTTGCCGGCCTGGTTGGCTACGTCACGGCGACCATCGGGTTACGGCCTGTCCGCGCCCTGGCGGCAGTTATGGAGCGCGTGAGCCTTACCCGTGACCCCGACGAGCGGGTGGAAGTTGAGAGTGCAGATGAACTTGGCCGGCTCGCCGCGTCCTTTAACCGGATGCTGCATGAACTCTCGCTGGCCCGCGCCGCGCAGGAGCAGCTCGTCGCCGATGCCTCACATGAGCTCCGCACACCGCTCACAACCCTGCGCACCAACTTTTCCCTATTAAAGCGGCAGTCAGGTATTTCGCCTGAACGGCGCCGCGAGCTGGCTGACGCCGTCGACCGTGAGCTGGGGGAAATGCAGGATCTGGTGTCGGACCTTCTGGATCTCGCACGCGGGGAGGAACCACAGCAGGCAGCGGAGCCCATTGATGTCCTCCCGGTGTTTGAGGAGGCGGTGGCTACCGCAATGCGGCATTGGCCTGGCACCGCCGTCACCCTGAGCACCCCGGACACGGATCTCCCGCAGGTTCACATGGAGCGCACCCGGCTGCAGCGGCTGGCCGGCGTGCTGCTGGACAACGCCGGAAAATACGGGTTGGGTTCCGGACAGCCCGCCGTCGACGTAGGCATTGAAGCACTCAAGGACAGCATCCGTGTCACGGTAGCTGACCGGGGACCGGGCATCCCGCGCGAAGACCTGGAGCGTGTCTTCGACCGCTTCTACCGCTCGCCTTCCGCCCGCAGGATGCCCGGTTCCGGGCTGGGGCTGGCCATTGCGTATCAAATTACTGCTTCGATCGGCGGGCGGATCGAAGCGCGGAGCAGGCCAGGCGGCGGCACCATCATCGCCGTCGACCTCCCGGCAGGCTGATCCCGCGTCGTGGACGACGCAGAAAAGCCGGCCCCGGATCGTACCGGGGCCGGCTTCTGCGCTGCCGTGCAGAACCTGCACGGCTGTTGTCTTAAGCTGCGGGTCCTACGACTCGCCGGAGAAGCGCTGGATGAGTCCGAGGGCAATGATGACAAGGCCCCAGGACAGGCCGAGTACAACGGTGAACCGGTTCAGGTTCTTTTCCGCGACGCCGGAAGAACCCATGCTGGTGCTCATGCCGCCGCCAAACATATCCGACATACCGCCGCCGCGGCCCTTGTGAAGAAGGATCAGGAATGTGAGCAGCAAGCTGGTCAGGCCAAGCAGAACCAGCAGGATGATCTTCAGAATTTCCACTTACGGCCTTTCACGGGTGACACATTGAATTGGAGACGCTGCCGCTGCGCAGGTCAGTCGGTCACCAGGTGTTGTTCGAACCTGACAATATTAGCAAATTCGGCTACGTCCAAACTGGCACCGCCCACCAGCACGCCGTCCACGTCACGCTCCTTCAGGATGCTCGCTGCGTTGGATGCCTTTACTGATCCGCCATAAAGCAGCCGGACCTTCGCGGCTACGGCGTCGTCATAAAGATCGGCGAGCTCG
>NZ_DALZXY010000020.1:0-43068 GCF_031988865.1 Arthrobacter sp. | reverse complement strand
CGTGGGCCGGGCCGCCCGCGGCGGAGCGGCGGTGGACCGGGTGCATCCCGCCGGTCTGCCCGCGCTGCGCAGCTGGTTTGCCGGAGAATTGACCCGGTCCCGGGCCGACGCCGCGCCCGTCAGCGCCGAAGACGTGCTCATCACCCCCGGCGGCCAGAGTGCGCTGGCCTCGGTTTTCCGGGCGTTGGCCGGACCCGGTGACGCCGTCGTCATGGAATCGCCCACCTATTGGGGCGCTATCGCGGCAGCCCGCCAAGCCGGGCTGCGGATCGTTCCCGTAGCCCGGGGTACGAGGGCACCGGCGGCCTCGGACCTGGACGAGGCGCTGGCGGCGAGCGGGGCACGGATCTTCTATGCGCAGCCGCACTTCGCCAATCCCACGGGCACACTATGGAACAGCGAGGAGCGGAACGCCATCGCCGACGTGATGCGCGCCCGCGGAGCCTACCTAATCGAAGATGACTGGGCCCGGGACTTCGGCATCGACGCGGATCCGGCGCCGTTGGCCGGTGATGACCCGAACGGGCACATTGTCTATATCCGTTCGCTGACCAAGAGTGTGTCTCCGGCGGTCAGGATCGCGGCCCTGGTGGCCCGGGGGCCTGCGATGGCCCGCCTGCAGGCGGACCGTACGGTCGATGACCTCTATGTCAGCGGACTGCTGCAGGCCGCCGCGGCCGAGGTGCTGTCGGCGTCAGGATGGGACAGCCACCGTTCCCGGCTCCGGACGGAGCTGCGGCTCCGCCGGGACGAACTGGCACATCAGGTCAGCACGCACCTCGGGCCGGATGCCCTCACGCTGCTCCCCAAAGGCGGGCTCAACCTGTGGATTCAGCTGCCGGACGGCACGGACACTGCGGTGCTCGCCGCAGGCTGCCGTTCCAAGGGTGTGCTGGTGGCCCCCGGCTCGGACTGGTTCCCCACCGACCCGGCCGGTTCGTTCCTGCGCCTGAAT
Organism: Arthrobacter sp.; assembly: GCF_031988865.1. NCBI lineage: Bacteria > Bacillati > Actinomycetota > Actinomycetes > Micrococcales > Micrococcaceae > Arthrobacter > Arthrobacter sp. The sequence continues at coordinate 42,113 of NZ_DALZXY010000020.1, read as the reverse complement.
TACGCCGGAGCCCATCCGCACCAGTTTGGCCCCGCGCTGCGGGTTATTGCCTCGGTGCTCGACGCCGGGGTGCCGGGAGGGGCTGGACTTCCCATTCGGTGAGCATCTGGAACCAGCCAGGGGAAAACCAGGCAAACAGCTAGCGGCCTGCCTGCAGGCTTTCCCGCTCCGCGCTGTCCAGGATGGCGGACAGGCCCGCATGGAAAGCGGTGAGCGAATCCAGGCGGCCCAGTGCCGCGTGGTGCCGTTCCAGAAGCGGATAGCCGGACAGCCGGGCAAAAACACCCGGGCTCAGCCACGGGTCGCGGCCCCCTGAACCCGGCAGCCGCTGGACCTCCACCGAGATCCCCGTGCCGAGGGCCAGCATGTAGCTCTCCAGCGCGGCGTAGTAATGCACCACCCGCTCGTCAGAGAGGCCGGCGTCGGTGAGGCACTCCAAGACAAACTCGATGGCTTGGAGTTCGCCCGGACCATAAGTGTCGGTGGCGAAGGACTCGCTGCCCAGCGCCGGGTGCTGCAGAAAAGCCTTCAGGAGTTCGCTGCTGTAGGCCTCCAGCCGCGCGCGCCAGTGCCGCCCAGCACCGGTGTCCTGGGCGCGCTGCAGGGACAGGGTGAACAGCCTGTCGAGCGCCGCCCTGATGATCGCGTCCCGGTTCTTGAAGTGCCGGTAGACGGCGGTGGCATCGGCGTCGAGCTCCTGTCCCAGCTTGCGGACGGTCAGCCGCTCGCCCGGATCTTGGCGAGCCAGGCGCAGGACAGCGTCAACGATGGTGTCAGCGTCAAGCCGGTTGCGGCGATCCGGTGGCTGAGCCGGCTGTGCCATCTATTTGCCACCTTTCGATTCTGTTCGAAGTCTTATCACGGTACATGATCCAGGAAGTCGTACTTTCGCACGTCGACGCCGGTGACCGCAATGATGTCAACATTGTTGATTTTATGTGATCCACGCCATATCGTTTCTGCAGAGTTTGATTTTCCAACGAAAGGACACCTTGGTGTACGCGGAGACTCTCCTTGAGAACGGATGGGTGTACACAGGCAGCGATGCCGCTCCCGTCCAGGCCAGTTTGGCCATAGCGGACGGACGCATCCTCGCCGTCGGCACCGGTGATGAAATTGAAGCCACGGTTGGAAACGGAACCAAGCGGGTTGACCTTCAGGGCCAGTTGGTGGTTCCTGGGTTCCAGGACGCACATATCCATCCGATTTTCGCGGGCATTGAAATGCTCCAGTGCGACCTGACAGCTGCTGAAACAGCCGACGAGGTACTGGCGGCCATCGCGCAGTACGCCGAGGAGAACCCGGACGAACCGTGGATCCTGGGCGCCGGCTGGTCCATGGACATGTTCCCGGGCGGGACGCCGCTGCGCCAGCAGCTCGACGCTGTGGTCCCGGGGCGCCCGGTCTTCCTCCAGAACCGTGACCACCACGGGGCCTGGGCCAACACCGCAGCCTTCGAGGCGGCCGGGATTAACGCCGAGACCCCGGATCCGGAAGGCGGACGCTTCGAGCGCGAAGCCGACGGCACTCCGGCCGGTACCGTGCACGAAGGTGCCGCCGACCTGTTTAACCACGTCAAGCCCTCCATACCGTATGAGCTCGCGTACCAGGGCCTGCTCGCCGCCCAGCAGCTCCTGCTGGCACAGGGCATCACTGCCTGGCAGGACGCCTGGGTGCCCGTTCCCGAGGGGAACGACGCCGACAACCTCAAGGTCTACATGGACGCCGCCAAGGCCGGAGACCTCTTGGTGCGGGTCACCGCCTGCCATTGGTGGGACAGGACAGCCGGAATCGGCCAGCTGGACGCCATCCTGGAGCGCCGTAAGGCAGTCGCGGATGCCTTCGACCCGGCCGTGCTGAACGCCAACTCGGTCAAGGTCATGGTGGACGGCGTCGCCGAAAACTACACCGCGGCCATGCACCACGTATACCTGGACCACCATGGACACGACACTGACAACCGGGGCATCGAGTTCTTCGATCCCGCCGAAATGCAGGAATTCGTCACCGCGATCGACGCCGCCGGGATGCAGGTGCATTTCCACGCGCTCGGGGACCGGGCCGTCACGGACGCATTGGACGCTGTGGACGCCGCAAGGCAGGCAAACGGCGCTAACGATAACCGGCACCATCTGGCCCACCTGCAGGTGGTCCGGTCCGAGGACATCCAGCGTTTCGCCCCGCTGAACGCGGCGGCGAACGTGCAGGCGCTCTGGGCCTGCCACGAGGAGCAGATGGATACGCTGACCCTGCCGTTCCTGGAACCGGGTGCCGAGGACCGCCACTACCCGTTCGGCGAACTTGCGGCCGAGGGTGCCCACCTGGTGGCGGGCAGCGATTGGCCTGTCTCCACCGCCGATCCCCTGGCTGCTATCCATGTGGCCGTCAACCGGGCATCGCCCGACTCCGAATTACCGCCCCTCGGGCCGGAGTCCCAGAAGCTCAGCCTCAAGCAGATCCTGGACGCCTACACCCAGGGAACCGCTTGGATCAACCACCTGGACGCGCAGACGGGAACCCTGGAACCGGGGAAACTCGCAGACCTGGCCATCCTGGACACCAACCTTTTCGCCTTGGCAGCCGAGGACCTGCACCGGGCGGCCGTTACCCAGACCTGGATCGGCGGCAACTGCGTGTACCAGCGCCCGGCCGCAGAATCCGCAGTGAACCGTGAAGCCGGGGTGTTGAATTGAAGGCAGGAACAGAGGGTTCCCGGAGGAACCGGTCCCGCATCATCGCGGCAGGAGCCGCCGCCGTCGTCGTAGGCGTGGTCCTCAGCGGATGTTCGGCGGGTACGCAGGCTTCGGAGACTGGTCCCGACGGCGAGAAGTTCACGCTGAGCGCCTCCAGCCCGGAACCGGGCACGGAAATCGACAACATCAACTGGGGCATGTACGCAGAGCCCTTCTCACTTGATTACGCCTACGCCTTCGACTACCCGGATAACACCGTGCTCTCCAACGTCTGCGAGTCATTGTTCCGCTGGAACTCGGACCTGACGACTTCCCCTGGGCTGGCAACCGGTTTCGAGAACCCGGACCCGCTGACCTGGATCTACACCATCCGGGAAGGCGTGAAGTTCCACGACGGCACCGAAATGACAGCCGCAGACGTTGTGGCATCGATGACGCGGCACATATCACCGGAGGTGGGATCCTTCTGGGCTTCCTCCTACCAGAACGTGGAATCGATCGAACAGACCGGGGACTATGAGGTCACGGTGACGATGGCCCAGCCGGACTACTCGTTCAACGCGTCGCTCGTGGGCGCTCCCGGAGTCATCGCCTCGGCCAAGACGCTTGAAGAAGCGGGCCCGGACTACGGCAACTCGACCACGGGCGTGAACTGCACCGGCCCCTTCCAGTTCGAAAGCTGGGAACCCGGGGAGAGCATCACCCTTGATCGGTTCGCGGACTACTGGGACCGGGATCTGGTGGCCAAATCCAAGCAGATAACCTTCCGCATGCTTCCGGACGCCAACGCCAGGACCAATGCCTTCCAGACCGGCGAGCTGGACGGCGGGTTTATGATCCCCTCCAACGCCATCGACATCCTGCGCGCCAACAAGGACGCCGGCGACCTGTACTTCGGTACTGACAGCTCCGTCCAGAGCATGGTCTTCACCGATCTTGAAGGAACCTTCAAGGACGTCCGCGTCCGCCAGGCACTGATGATGGCCATCAACCGCAGCGCCCTGATCGATGCTGCGGAACAGGGGTACGCCAACGAGACCGATGCCCTGACCACGCGCAACGTCTGGAATGAAGCTTCGCCGGAGGTCGTGGATGAGGCCTTCGAGGCACTGCCGTCCATGCCCTACGACCTAGAGGAAGCGCGGAAGCTTGTCCGGGAGGCGGGAGCCGAGGGCAGCAAGTTCGTCTTCGCAACCGCATCGATCAACGCCGCCATGGACATCTCCGTCCGGGCCATCGCATCGGCCGCCAAGGAAATCGGCCTGGACCCCGAGATCCGGACCATGTCCAACGACAAGTACACGACCCTGTTCTCCGACCCGGAGGCACGGGACGGCGTGGACCTGCTGATTACCTCCTGGTACCTCTCCGCCAATGAGCCGCTGGAAATGTACAGCGTCCTGAGGACGGGAGACTTCAGCAACTACGGCGGCTGGAGCAACCCCGAGTATGACGACTTGGTCAATGCCGCCTTTGGCGTCCAGGATCCCGACGAGCGGGCGCTGCTCACCTCCAAGGCAGCAGAACTGGCCGCCGAGGAAGTCGTCTGGGGTCCGCTTTACGAAACCGTCACCACCATGTGGCTGGGTGATCGCATCACCGGAGCAGACCCGTCCATCAACTACATGTATTTCCCGTGGGCAGCCAAGATAGGGGGTCGCTGATATGACCACTGCAGTTCAGGCACCATCCGCAGCAGGCACTCCGGGACCGATCCCGGCGAAAAAGACAAAGAGCCGGGCCAGCCGGCCCCTTATCTACATCCTGCAGAAACTTCTCGTTCTGGTCGTCACGCTATTCGTAGCCTCACTGGCCGTGTTCTTCTCCCGCTTCCTGGTCCCCGGCGACCCGGCGCGTTTCCTGCTCCGGGGCCGCAGCCCTAATCCCGAAGCGCTGGCGGAGATCACCCGCCAGTACGGGCTGGATAAACCCGCCTGGGAGCAGTACCTGAACTGGCTCGGCGGGATCTTCCAGGGCGACTGGGGACGGTCCCTGACCTACCGCCAGGATGTATCGGAAGTCCTCCTGAGCAGGCTGCCCACCACGCTGCAGCTGGTAGCGCTGGCCGCCGTCTTCATCACCGTCCTGGGTCTGCTGGCAGGAATCCTGGCCAGCCTGAACAAGGGCTTCGGCGACCGGTTTATCCTCATTACCCTGACCGCTGCCGGCGCCGTTCCGCCATTTGTGGCCGCGATCGCGCTGGTGGCCCTGTTCTCCGTCGGTCTTGGCTGGTTCCCTTCCTTCGGGAGCGGCGACGCCGGCTGGGACCGAATATGGCATCTAACCTTGCCCGCCATGGCCCTGGGAATTACCTACATTGCCATGGTGGCCAGGGTGACCCGCTCCTCCATGAACGAACAGCTGGTCCGCGAGCACGTGGAAGTGGCAACGAGCCGCGGCCTCAGCCGCGGGGCAGTCGTGGCCCGGCACGTCCTGCGCAACGCCCTGGGACCCATCCTGACCGTCAGCGGTGTGCTGGTGGCCGGGCTGCTGGTATCCAGTGCCATCATCGAGCAGACGTTCGGCCTCGCCGGGATCGGGCAGCTGCTGGTGCAGTCGATTGACCGCCTCGACTTCTCCGTCGTGCAGGCGATCGTCATGGTTGTTGTGGCCGCCTTCGTCCTGGTCAACACCCTTGTAGACCTCCTTCAGCCCCTTATTGATCCGCGTATCGCGGCCGGAACGGAGACCCGATGACTCTGACACTCCGCCTGCCTCAGCAGGCTGGGCTGCGCCGCTATGCGCAGTACCTCTCACCCCTGGGGTGGGCTGCAGCGGTTTTCGCCGTCCTGGTGGTCTTTATGGCCGTGTTCGCGCCGTCCTTGGCTCCCTACGATCCGGACTACGTGGACCTGAACAACGTGCTCGCCGGTCCGGGAGCCGGGCATCTGCTGGGCACTGATGCACTGGGCCGCGACCTGCTGAGCCGGCTGATGTACGGCGGCCGGACCTCGCTGCTGGGGCCCGCGATCGTGATGGTGGGATCCACGGTCCTGGGCATGCTCCTCGGGCTGGCCGCAGGTTGGTCCCGGGGATGGCTGGGCCGGTTGCTCAGCCGGTTCTTCGACCTTCTCTTTGCCTTCCCGGCACTGCTGCTGGCCATGCTGGCAATCGCCCTGTTCGGCAAGGGACTCACCGCGCCCATTATCGCCATGACCATCGCCTACGTTCCCTACGTGGCACGCCTGACCCAGGCATTGGTGACGGCCGAACGGAGCCGTCCCTATGTCCAGGCCTATCAGGTGCTCGGCTTCCGGACGCCTTGGGTGGTCCTGGGCCGGGTCCTGCCAAACCTCATTCCCACCGTGGGAGCCCAATCCACACTCAACTTCGGTTACGTGCTGGCTGACCTGGCCGCGCTGTCCTTCATCGGGCTGGGCATCCAGCCACCAACCAGTGACTGGGGCGCCATGATCGAGGAAGCCCGCGGCGCACTGCTGGGCGGACACCTGCTGCCGGCCTTCTGGCCAGCCCTGGTGGTGGTCCTCGTGGTGGTAGCCGTGAACATCATCGGCGAGGAACTTTCAGATCGAATCGGAGGAAAACTCGCATGAGCCGGCTTTTGCAGATCCAGGACCTCACCCTCGGCTTCCCGGACAAGGCACCGCTGCTGGACAGCGTCTCGCTCCACGTGGATGACGGCGAGGCCGTAGCCCTGGTGGGAGAGTCCGGATCCGGTAAATCCCTGACCATCCGGGCAGCGCTGGGACTTCTCCCGGAGCGCTCGCAGGCATCCGGCACGGTCTCCGTCCGCGGACTGGATACCCTGACCGCCAGCCGGCAGCGCCTGATGGACCTGCGCCGCAAGGACGCGTCCATGATCTTCCAGGACCCCCGGGCCGGGATCAACCCGGTCCGTACCGTGGGGGACTTCCTGGGTGAGACACTGCGGTTCCAGGGGCTCTCCCGCGCCGAAGCCGCGCAGCGGTCAGTCGCCGCCCTGGAACAGGTGGGACTGCGCCGGGCCAAGGAGCTCACCGGCCAGCACCCGCACCAGCTCTCCGGCGGCATGCTCCAGCGCGTGATGATCGCTGCCGCCATGCTGAACTCCCCGAAACTCCTGCTCTGCGACGAACCCACGACCGCCCTGGACGTCACCACCCAGGCCGGAATCGTGAGTCTGCTGCGTGAGCAGCAGCAGGCACGGGGCATGGGCATGCTCTTTATCACCCATGACCTGAACCTCGCCGCCAGCCTCTGCGAACGTGTCTACGTGCTGCGCAATGGCCGGGTCGTGGAGCAGGGAGCGACGCAGGAAGTGTTCCTTGCCCCGCAGCAGGACTACACGCGCCAGCTGGTCAACGCGACTCCTGTCATCGAGCTGGACAGGGTTCCGGAGCCGGCCGCCGCGAAGGGGGCGCAGCCGCTGCTGTCCGCCACCGGCCTTTCAAAACGCTACGAACTGGCGCGCGGCGAGATACTCACAGCACTGGACGGTGCGGGATTCACCCTCCCCGAAGGCGGTTCCCTCGGTGTCGTGGGCGAGTCGGGCTCCGGTAAATCGACCCTCGCCCGGCTGGTTGTCGCACTGGAAACCGCCACGGAAGGCGAGCTCACACTGGGCGGGAACCTCCGGCCGAAGCGTCGGCTGTCCGCCGGAGAGCGCAAGGTGCTCGCCAAGGACGTGCAGATCGTTTTCCAGGATCCGTACCTCTCCCTGGACCCCCGCATCCCGGTGGGCAAAGCCGTGGCTGACGTTTTCCGCCTGCACCAAAAGCAGGGACGCCACGAGGCTTTGGCCAGTGCACGGGAACTCCTGGGGCGGGTTGGGATTGCCGAGGAACGCTGCGACGCGCTGCCCCGGGCACTCTCCGGCGGTCAGCGTCAGCGCGTGGCGCTGGCAAAAGCCCTCGCGGCGCGTCCGCGGCTTCTGGTCTTGGACGAAGCGACCAGCGCCCTCGACGTGTCCGTCCAGGCCCAGGTGCTCGATTTGGTGGAAGAGCTCCGGGACCAGTTCGGCCTGACCATCCTGTTCGTCACCCATGACCTGGCGGTTGTCTCCCGTCTCTGCTCTGAAATCCTGGTGATGAACCAGGGCAGAATTGTGGAACAGGGTCCGACCGCCCGGATCCTGGAAGACCCGGGCGAGGAGTACACCAGGAACCTCATTGGTTCTCGTCCCCGCCCCCTGTGGGACGAGCAGCCGGCAACGGCCTGAACCGGCCAGGAACCTGGTCCGGGCCAACGCTGGCGGCAGACCCTGCCGCCAGCGTTACCGCCGGTCCCTGCCTCCAGAAGACCCCCGGACGCGGTCTCAATGCGTCCTGAAACAGGAGAACACCCGTGAATACCACCGTTTTCGAACGGAACGTCCCCCAGGCCGCCGTCGTCACCAAGGCGTTGGAGGGCGCCGTTCACCGGCCGTTCTGGATCGACGATGTGCAGGACAGCGCCCCCCGCTACCCGGAGCTTGAGGGCAGCGCCAGCGCAGATCTGGTGATTGTGGGTGGCGGCTACACCGGGCTCTGGACCGCGCTGCGCGCCAAGGAACGGGACCCGAACCGGACCGTCATCCTGCTCGAAGCCGCGCGGGTGGCCTGGGCCGCCTCGGGGCGCAACGGCGGTTTCTGCGAGGCCAGCCTCACGCACGGCTACGAGAACGGCAAGAACCGCTGGCCGGGGGAACTTGAGACGCTGGAACGCCTTGGGCTGGAGAACCTGGACCGGATGCAGGAGGCCGTGGAGAAGTACGGCATGGACTGCGAATGGGAACGCAGCGGGGAGCTCAACGTCGCCGTGGAACCGCACCAAGTGGCGTGGCTCGAGGAAGACGACGATCCCGGGAGCGTTTTCCTGAACCAGGAAGAGGTCCGCGCCGAGGTCAACTCACCTACCTACCTGGCGGGCCGGTGGTACAAGGATTCCGTCGCCATGGTCCACCCCTACAAACTGGGGCTGGAACTGGCGCGGGTCGCCGTAGACCTGGGCGTCCGCATCCACGAAGGAACGCGGGTCCACGAGCTGAAGGACCAGGACGGCGGAGTCACGGTGGTGACCGAGCGCGGGCAGGTCCGGGCCGGACAGGTGGTGCTGGGCACCAATGCCTACCCGTCACTGCTGCGGCGCAACAAGCTGATGACCGTAACGGTGTATGACTACGTGCTGATGACGGAGCCCCTCACCGAGGAGCAGCTTGCGGCGATCGGCTGGAGCAACCGCCAGGGCATCGGCGACATGGCGAACCAGTTCCACTACTACCGGCTCAGCAAGGACAACCGGATTCTGTTCGGCGGCTACGACGCACTGTATTTCAGCGGCGGGCGCGTCAATCCCCGGCACGAGGACCGCCCGGAGACCTGGGCGAAGCTTGCCTCCCACTTCTTCACCACGTTCCCGCAGCTGGAGGGGGTGAAGTTCAGCCATAAGTGGGCCGGTGCCATCGACTCCAGCACGCAGTTCTGTGCCTTCTTCGGTACGGCACGCAAGGGCAAGGTGGCCTATGCCGCCGGCTTCACCGGGTTGGGGGTTGGAGCTACGGCATTCGCCGCGGATGTCCTCCTGGATCTTTTGTCCGGACAGGCCACCGAGCGCACCCGGATTGAAATGGTTCGGAAGCGGCCCCTGCCGTTCCCGCCGGAGCCTCTGGCCTCCGTGGGGATCAACCTCACCAGGTGGTCCATGGACCGTGCGGACCACAACGGCGGAAAGCGGAACATCCTCCTCAAGACGCTCGACGCCGTGGGCTTGGGTTTCGATTCCTGACCCGCTGCACCGCCCGCCCCATTAGGCGGGACCTCGGCCGGGCTGCCCGCAGGGCCGCCCGCCAGCCGAGGCCGGGCCGAAGCCGGTGATTTCCCGTGGGGGTGAAATCACCGGCTCCGGCTTGTGGGGGGGCTACTAGTACGTCGAGCTGTGGCGGGGGCCGGTGCACATGTCGGTGTTATCCAGGATCGAGGATGGCCGCGGCGGTACCGATCAGTCGCCGGCGTTCCGGGCGCTCGCTGCGTTGCGTGCGGCGAGGATGTGGGTGCGCATGACTGCTTCGGCCCACTCGCCGTCGCCCGCCCTGGCCGCTGCCACCAGTTCGGCGTGGTGGAGCATGCTCCGGCGCAGCGCTTCGGGACTGTATTTGCCGAAAGTGTGGGCTACGACGGCGGGCCGCATCAGGGTTTGGAGTGCGATGGCGAAGTGCCGGTTGCCGCAGCGGTCCACAAAAATGCCGTGGAACTCGCTGTTCAGCGCTCCCAACGCCTGCAGGTTCCCGGCAGCGGCAGCGTCCTCCATCTGGGAGTTCAGTTCCGCCAGCCGCTCGACGTCGTCCCTGCTCAGCCGCGGAACCGCCAGCAGGGCAGCGTGCGGTTCGAAGCCGGCCCGGACGTCGTACAGCCCTGCCACGTCCTCCGGGCTGAAGGACACCACCTGGGCGCCCTTGTTCCGGCTGATTTCAACGAGCCCCTCGGCGGCAAGCCGGTTCAGCGCTTCCCGGACGGGGGTGCGGCTGACCCCCAGCCGCTCGGCGAGGGCGGCCTCCCGCAGCCGCGTCCCCGGGCCGAGTGCGCCGGACGTTATCAGGGTGCGCAGCCGGGCGTACGCGCTGTCATCCAAGGGCTCTGCAGGGGCGGAGGAGGGGTCCATGGCCATAACGTTATCCCTTGCCAACGGCCGAATTCTCCGGAATTGGCCACTCTGCCGCGGCGAGCTCGGCGCGGGTGCCGCCACGGGAGACGAATGAAGCCGAAGCCCGTCCGGTGAGCTCCACAATCCGGTCGGAGGCGAGCATGTATTTTGGCAGGTTGATTCCGGTGGAAATGCCCAGACCGTCGCACAGATGCGCCAAATCCTCCAGGGCAGCGTTGCCGAGGACGGAAGGATCTCCGGGGAACCAGAGATCGCCGCCGAGCCCGGCAAAGGAACCTTCGAGCCAGTCGACACCGGCCTGCAGCACCGCCAGCGCGTTGGCGGGAGCAAATCCGTTGCGGTTATGCAGGTGCACGCCCACCTCCAGCCCGGGATGCAGGCTGCGGACTTCGGCCACGCCGTCGTACATCTCTCCCGGTTCCTCCTGCCCTGAGGTGCCGGCCAGATAGATACCGGCCGACCCCGCGGCGACGGCGGCCTCCACCACCCGCCGCCGTTCGGCCGCCGGGACAGGTCCCCGGGCGGGGGCGAAGAACGAACAGGCGACGGCGGTCACGAGCCGGAGTCCGCTGCGCGCGGCCAGGTCACCGATCCGGTCCAGGCCGGACAGGGCCTCGGCAACCGTGAGCCGCTGGTTGCGCAGGCTGACCGCTTCATCAGCGGAGACCACCACCACCAGTTCGTCCAGCCCGCAGTCGACGGCGCGTTCAGCGCCCCGGTAGTTCGGGGCGAGGCCACGGTAGCGGACACCTGGAACCCGGGGAACCGCGGCCATGACCTCGGCAGCGTCGGCCAGCTGCGGCAGGACCTTGGGATGAGCGAAGGACACGGCTTCGATTTCCCGCACGCCGGCGTCGATCAGCAGCCGGACCAGGTCCACCTTCTCCGCAGTGGCCAACGGGGTAGGGACGGACTGCAGCCCGTCCCGCAGCCCGACCTCCACCAAACGAACGTCGGCGGGCAGCCCCGGCAGGCTCATGCCACACCACGGGCCCGGAGGCCCGCCAAAGCGGTGTTGTCCACGCCGATGCCGGCCAGGACCTCAGCCGTATGGGCTCCGAGTTCGGGACCGGGCCAGCGGACGCTTCCCCTGGTCCGGCTCAGGCGGGGGAAGACGTTCTGCATGGACACCGTGCCCAGCACGGGATGTTCAACCTCAGTGATGGAGCCGCGGGCCTGGAAATGGGGGTCGGCGAACATGTCCACGGGACGAAAAATCCTGCCTGAGGGAACCCCGTGTTCTTCCAGCCGCGCCTCGAGGGCATCTGCGTTCAGTCCGGAGGTGAAGGCCGCTATCAGGTCGTCGAGTTCGCGCTGGCGTCCGCCGCGGGCACCGTGCGTGGCGTAGCGCGGATCGTCAGCCAGTTCCGGGGCATCCATGGCCTTGGCCAGGCGGGCGAAGACCGTGTCCTGGTTCGCGGCAATCAGCAGCCACTGCCCGTCCTTGGTGGGGTAGACGTTGCTTGGGGCGACGTTGGGGAGGATGGCGCCGGTGCGTTCGCGCTGGTAACCGGTGACCTGCCATTCGGGCACCAGGGATTCCATCACGCCCAGCACGGCCTCGTAGATCGCTGAGTCGACAATTTGGCCCTGGCCGCTGGCCTGCCGTTCCTGCAGGGCCGCGAGGGCGCCGATGGTCGCGAACAGTGCGGCGAGCGTGTCACCGATGGAGATTCCCACCCGCGACGGCGGCATGGAGGGATCTCCCACCACATACCGCAGCCCGCCCATCGCTTCTCCGATGGCGCCGTAGCCGGCCCGCTGCGCGTAGGGGCCGTCCTGGCCAAAGCCCGAGACCCGTACCATGATCAGCCCGGGGTTGGTGCTGCGCAGGTCCTCGAAGCCCAGGCCCCACCGTTCCATGGTGCCGGGCCGGAAGTTCTCAACCAGGATGTCCGCCTCGGTAATCAGCTGCCGGGCAAGGTCCTGGCCTTCCGGGTCCCGCAGGTTCAAGGTCACGGAGCGTTTGTTGCGTCCGACGACGGACCACCAGAGCGAAACTCCCTGCGGCAGCTGCCGTCCCCACTGGCGCAGCGGGTCCCCGCGCCCGGGTTCTTCGATCTTGACCACTTCGGCTCCCAGGTCGCCGAGCAGCTGACCGCAGAAGGGTCCGGCGAGGAGCTGGCCCATTTCCACGACCCGCACTCCCGCCAGTGGGCCGGCACTTCGTGGTGCGGATGTCATGGTGCTCCTCCCTGAGCCTGCAGATGCGAAATATGCATACAACTTTTCAGTTGACCTGCATGCTGTCAAGGACGGATTGAGAGCGTTTTGCAGGGTTGTATGCAATCTCTTGACAGCCTTTCTCCGCGCCCCTAGCCTGATGCCACCGAATGCGACACAGCGCGTGGCACTGGCAATGGTGTCGGCATTCCCAGCCCGGATCCTCCGCTGCATCACCGGCGCCCCAAACCCGCCGGGCAGCACCACCCCAAGGAGCACTGATGGCGTTTCGGTTAGGCGTGGATGTCGGCGGCACGTTCACAGACATTCTGCTGGTCAATGAGGACACCGGTGCGACACACCGGTACAAGACCTCGTCCACCCCGCAGGACCAGTCGGTCGGGGTGCTGCACGGGATAGCCCAGGTTTGTGCCGCGGCAGGGATCGCACCATCGCAGGTGCGGGACGTATTGCACGGAACCACCGTGGCGACGAACGCCATCCTGGAAAAGAAGGGTTCCCGCGTGGGCCTGGTTACCACCCGCGGGTTCCGGCAGGTGCTGCAGATCGCCAGGTCCTTTGTCCCCGGTGGTCTGGCCGGCTGGATCATCTGGCCCAAGCCCGAACCGCTGGCGGACCTGGAAGACACCGTGGAGGTCACCGAACGGGTCTCCACTACCGGATCCGTGCTCACCCCACTGGATGAGGACGACGTCCGGCGCCAGCTCGCCAAGCTCCGGAACAACGGAATCGAGGCCCTGAGCGTCTGCCTGATTAACGCCTATGCCAACGGAGACCATGAGGCACGGATCGCCGAAATCGCCGCGGAGGAACTGCCCGGTATCCCGGTGTCCCGGTCCTCAGTGGTGCTTCCGGAGCTGCGCGAATACGAACGGGCCATCACCACGGTTGCCAACGCCTACGTCCAGGGGCAGGTCTCCGGATACGTGCGGAACCTTGGGGCCCAGCTGGCCGGGGCCGGGATGGATGCCCAGCTGTCCATCCTGCGCAGCGACGGCGGACTGGTCTCCGGTGCGGTCGCCGCTGACAACCCGGTTTCCCTGCTGCTTTCCGGGCCCGCCGGTGGAGTCACCGGAGCGGCCTGGGCGGCCGAACAGGCAGGTTTCACGGACTTCCTCACCATCGACATGGGCGGGACCTCCACCGACGTGGCCCTGGTGCAGGATTTGCTGCCCCGGATTGGACGCCAAACCACCGTGGGTGACCTGACCGTCCGTGCCACGTCCGTGGACGTCAGGACAATCGGTGCCGGCGGCGGATCGATTGCGCACGTTCCGCCGCTGACCCAGGCGCTGCGGGTCGGTCCGCAGTCCGCCGGAGCCGTTCCCGGTCCGGCCTCCTATGGCCGCGGCGGCACGGCCCCCACTGTCACCGACGCGAACGTGGTCCTTGGCTACCTTCCGTCCCAGCTCGCTGGCGGCGAGATCGGGCTCGACGCCGAGGCCGCCGCCGCGGCGGTGAAGACGATCGCTGACGCGACTGGCCTGAACGACGTCGAACGTGCCGCCGAAGGAATCGTTCACATCGTCAACGAGAACATGTACGGTGCGCTGAAACTCGTGTCCACCCAGCAGGGCTTCGACCCGCGGGACTTTGCCCTGGTGGCGTTCGGCGGTGCGGGGCCGCTGCACGCCAACGCCCTGGGCAAGCTGACCGGCGCCTGGCCGGTGATTATCCCGCCCTCGCCTGGCGTGCTCTCCGCGTATGGGGATGCCACCACCAGCCTGCGCGACGAAGCGGCCCGCACCCTCGTCCGGCCTTTCAGGGACTTCACCGATGCCGACCTGGCCGGCCTGCTGGCGGAACTGGCAGCCACCGCCCGGGAAACCCTGCTGGCCGCGGGCCTGGGGGAGGAGGACCTCACAGTCAGCTACTCCGCCGACGTCCGCTACCACGGCCAGGGCTTCGAGATCCCGGTACCGGTGGACTTCGCCGCGTTCGCGGCGGGCGACGGCGGCGGCTTCGCCGGCCTGCGGACAGCGTTCGATGCGGAACACCAGCGGCTGTTCTCCTTCCTGCTGGAGAACGAACACGAACTGGTCACCGTGCGGGCCACCGTCAGCGGCCCGCACCCGGAAGTCGCCTCAACCACCCTGGAAGCCGGCGGCACGGACCCGTCCGCCGCGGAACGGACCAGAAGCAGCATTTTTGTTGACGGCAGCACTGTGGAGGGCACGGTCTACGACCGCGACCGGCTCCTCGCCGGCAACGTGGTGACCGGCCCGGCCGTGATCGCCGAAATGGACTCCACCACCCTGGTCCTGCCAGGACACACCGCGACCGTGCACCCGCACGGCAGCCTGCTCATCCGCCCCGCCGCAGATTCGAAGGAGTAGCCCCATGGCCCAGCTAGTGGAGACCGCCACCGAGCCACTGCACGCGGTGGACGTCGACGTCGTTACGCTCGACCTGATCGAAAACGCCCTGCGCAGCGCCCGGTACGAAATGGACGAGACCCTGTTCCGGACCGCATTAAGCCCCGGCATCCGGGAACAGCACGACGAGTTTCCGCTGATCGCCGACCCGTCCGGAAAAATGATCGTCGGCCAGTTCGGGCTCTCCATTCCGGACTTCCTGGCGAACTTCCACGGGACCATCGAAGAGGGCGACGTGCTGATGACCTCGGACCCGTATTCCTGTGGTGCGGCGATCAGCCATGCCAATGACTGGCTGGTGGTGATGCCGATCTTCCATGAGGGCAGGATCGTCGGCTGGGCCTCGCAGTTCGGTCACATGACCGACGTCGGCGGCAAGACTCCGGCGTCGATGCCGACCGATGCACGCACCATTTTTGAAGAGGGCGTGGTCATACCGCCGTTCAAGCTCTACCGCCGGGGCGAACGCGACGAGACCGCACTGGGCATCATCCTCAACCAGGTCCGCAACCCGGACTGGAACCGGGCGGATCGCAACGGGCTGGCCGCCGCCTGCAGCACCGCCTCACGCCGGGTGCAGGAAATGTGCTCGCGCTTCGGCGTCGACACCTACACGTCGGCGCTGAACGCGCTGCTGGACCGCAACTACCGGGCCATGAAAACCCTCCTCGCCATGGTGTTCGAGGAAGGGAAACCGCTTTCCTTCACCGATTTCATCGACGACGACGGCAGGGGTTTCGGGCCGTATGAACTGACGATGACGATCACCCGGACCGGGGACAAGGTGCTGATCGACCTCACCGGCAGCAGCCCGCAGGCGCAGGGGCCGATTAATTACTACATCAACGAGAACCTCATCCGGATGTTCTTTGGCATCTACATGATTACCGTCGCGGACCCGCAGATCCTGTGGAACGACGGATTCTATCCGCTGGTCGACGTGGAAATCCCGGAGGATTCCTTCTGGAAACCCCGCTACCCGGCGGCGCTGAACGGCAGGAACCATGGCATTGGGCGGCTGTTCGACCTGTTCGGCGGGCTGCTCGGCCAGGCTAATCCCGACCTGCTCAACGGGGCAGGCTTCTCCTCCTCGCCGCACTTTATGTACTCGGGGAACTACAGCTCCGGTGACCGGAAAGGGGAATGGTTCCAGCTCTACTCGATCGGGTTCGGCGGAATCCCTGGCCGTCCGGTGGGCGACGGCCCCGACGGGCACTCGCTCTGGCCCTCCTTCACCAACATTCCGTGTGAATACCTGGAGTCCTACTATCCGCTGGTCATCGACCGGTGGGAGACCATCGCCGACACCGGCGGTGCCGGCCTGCACCGCGGCGGCAACGGCGTCGACGTCGCCTACCGCTTCCTGGAGCCGGGAACCATCGCCATCCACGACGACCGCTGGCTGACCTATCCCTGGGGCGTGCGCGGCGGCGACCCGGGCGCCCGCGGAAAGAAATGGATTGACCGGGCCGACGGCACCACAGTGGTCCTGCCATCGAAAGTCCACGACGTCTCTGTGGGTCCGGGCGACGTCCTGCACTTCGTCACCTGGGGTGGCGGCGGCTGGGGGGATCCGCTGGAACGGGATCCCGAACTGGTGTGCAAGGAGGTCCGCCGCGGCCTGGTGACCGCGCAGGGTGCGCTCGCGTACGGCGTCGTCTGCACTGCGGAGGGAGTGCCCGACGCCGATGCCACCACCGAACTGCGGTCCCGGCTCCGCGGAGGCAGGGAGGGGGAGCTGCCGCTGTTCAACAGGGGCGGCGAAATGGCGGATTTGCTGGCCAACAGCATGGCCGAGACCGGCCTGCCGGCCCCGGCCCCGCCGGTGTCGCTGCCATGACGCGGTTCGCCGATGGGTTCGACGGGACGCTGGTCCCCGGAAACTCGCCAGCAGTGGTGTCCGTGGACCTGATGCGGGCCTACTTCGATCCGCAGAGTCCACTCTGCCTGCCGGAAAAACAATTCCTGGATGCCGCGGCCGCTGTCATCGGCTCTGCCCGGGCCAACGGTGTCCCGGTGCTGCACACCAGGGTCCGCTATGGCCCGGACGGCGCCGACGGCGGCGTGTTCGTCCGCAAGGTTCCCGCCCTGAGGCTGCTGATCGGGGACACGGAGCTGGGCCAGCTGATGCCCGAAGTTTCACCCGCCGAGGGTGAAACGGTGCTGGTGAAGCAGTACTCCAGCGCCTTCTTCGGCACGGACCTGGCCCAGCTCCTGCACACCTGGGCGGTGGACACGCTGGTGATCGTGGGCACAAGCACCAGCGGCTGCATCCGTTCCACGGCAGTTGATGCCATGCAGCACGGCTTCATTCCTATTGTGGTGGGCGACGCCGTGGGGGACCGGGATGACGCCGTGCACGACGGCTCCCTCTACGACCTGCAGGCCAAGTACGCCGAAATCTGGGACAGCGCCGACGTGCTGGACTACTTTCGGCCCGGCTAGGGTCAGGCTACGGCCGGCCTAGCCCCACCACGGCTGCTTCGCGGCGTCATAGGTCCCGTCATGGAACGCCATGGTCAGCCACTGGTCCACATACTCCTGGAACACTGTGTCGCCCAGCGGGAGCAGGTAGGCCTTCTGCGAGAAGTTGAACGGATCGTCCGGGCTCACGGCGCAGAGTTCCTCGTACTCGTTGGCCACCCACTTCACCTCCGAGGCATCTGTGGTCATCACGTCCGCCCGTCCGGCAACGATCTCATCGAAGATAGTGTTGTTGTCCCCGTAACGGATGATCTCGCCGTCCGGGTAGTGCTCATCGGCGAAGATCTCGTTGGTGCCGCCGATCGGGGTAATCGAGCGGACACCGGGTGAGTTGATCTCCTCCACGGTGTCGTAGAGCTCTTCCTTGCCGCACAGGGTGATCGGGGTCTTGCCCTCATCGAGGACAGCCGTGCTGAAGAAGGCCTGCTCCGCTCGGGCCAGGGAAATTGAAACGCCGCCAACACCGATGTCGCAGCCGGCCAGGAAATCGGGCATCAGGTCCTTCCAGGTGGTCTGGACATACTCGATTTCGACGTCCAGGCGGGACGCGAGGTCCTCGACCATGGTGATGTCGATTCCGCTCCATTCCCCGCTGTCCGGGTCCTTGTAAGTGAAGGGCCGGTAGTCGCCGGTGGTGCAGACCTTGAGGGAACCACGGGACGCGATGAGGTCCAGCTGGGACTCCGGCGGGCTTTGGCTTTCGGGCTCCTGCCCTTCGGTCGCGGCGCTCGCCGTGCAGCCGGAGACGAGCAGGGTCGAAAGAGCGAGGACGGGAAGCAGGGGGAATTTCGGCACTGGGTGGTACTCCTTGAGGACGCGGGCGGAGGGAATCTCCGGTCCCCAAGACCTAACAGGCCGCTTACGGCAGCGTCTGCCCTAGTCAGAGCCCAAGTAGTGCCGTGTTGCGGAAACGTTACCCGCGGGTGGGTTGCTAGTGCCGCACCGCGAGGGACGTGCCGAACCCGAGCAGTGCGACGCCCGTCAAGCGGTCTGTCAGCTTCACCGACCGGGGAGACTGGAGGGTATTGCGCGCCAGGTGTGCCGCGGAAATGATCAGCGCAAACCAGGCCACACTCAGCAGGACGTGGATCCCGGCGAGGGCCAGTCCCATCAGCAGGGGTGAGACATCCACGGGCATAAACTGCGGGATCATGGCGATGTAGAACACACCGACCTTGGGATTGAGGAGATTGGTTCCCAGCCCTTTCGCCCACGCCGTCGCCAGCCGTTCATGGCGGGGCGCCGGAACACCGTCCACCTCCACGGGGGTGTGGCGGCGCCGGAAGGATTTCCACAGGAGCGAGCCGCCGAGCCAGAGCATGTAGACGGCCCCGGCGAGCTTCAATGCCGTATAGGCGGTCTCCGATGCCGTCAGCAGTGCCGAGATACCCACGGCCGCTGCAGCTCCCCAGAGAAAAGCGCCGGTGTTGATGCCCAGACCGGTGGCAACGGCATGGCGCGGGCCCTGGCTGATGGCGGAGCGCAGCACCATGGCCGAGTCCAGGCCGGGCAGGATGGTTAGGAGGACGGCTACGGCGGTGAAGCCCAGCAGGGCCTGTTCAACGGTCACAAAAAGAATCTTAGTCCCCGGGCCTCCGCCCACCACAGCGGTGGGGTATGACCTGTACAGCCCGGAACCCACGGGGCAGCGCGCACCGGTGCGCGGGCTAAACGTGCCGGCCGTGGCAAGCTGGGGGAGTGCACCCCAGCGATACTGTCCAGCCGATACTCCTGCGCGTTGAAAAGGAAGAGCCGGCCGCGCACCGCGACGCGATAGCGGCGGCCGCCGTCGCCGGTGTGCTGGCCTATGCGAACCGGACCAGCGACGAGGCCTGGGAAGACTGGGTCGCCGGACGCTTCACGAAAACCGTGCGCCGTGCCGGGCCTAAGCCTTTTGCCAAACTCTGTGCCGCCGCTCCCTCCGGGATCGTCCGGATCGGCAAGGCGGAAGCCGCGGCATTCGAGCCGCAGCGCTACGAGGACATGCCGCGGGCGCTGCGGGCCCTGCAGGTTTCCGGCACTCAGCTGCCGGACACGGAGCCCGCCCCGTCGGCCGGGGTGCCGCTCATCCTCCTGAACCGGGACCTGGACATGTCCACCGGCAAGGCTGCCGCGCAGGCCACCCACGCGCTGCTGGCCTGGTATCTGGAACTGGACGCCGGGCAGCAGCAGGTGTGGGCAGCCCATCCGGGTGCAGCGGTGCGCGACATCCCGAAGGACAGTTTCCGTGAGCTGTGCCGGCGCCCGGGGTCAGGGCCGCTGATTGTTGACGCTGGACTGACCGAAATCGACCCAGGCTCACCCACGGCATTTGTTGCCGCTCAGGGCAGCTGAGGCTCCTAGGCGGAGGGGCTGCTCCCGGGAAACTCCTCCTCCGCTGCCCTGATGATGGCTTCCTCATCGCTGAGTACGTCGACCGGCCGCTTTCCCGACAGGGCTTTGTTCGAGCGGCAGAACCACAGCACCAGCTCCTCGTCCGTCCAGCCGGACAGCCTGCCTTGCCGGACAATGTCCTTGACCACCGGGATCATCCGCGCGCCCGCCTCGTCGAACTGGAAGCCCGGGTATAGGAACGTTCCCTTGTCCGCGATGGCAAGGACCCTGGCCTTGCCGGTGAGGTGTTTGGCCCGCAGGTTATCCGGCGCGCCGAACCGCAGCCGCAGCGCGAGTTCACTCACCGGGTACAGGCCGAACTCCCGGCCGATTGACCGCCACCGGTCGCCCGCCGAACTGAGCTGGCGTCCACCGCGGGGACGGGGTTTTTTTGGTCCCTGTGCAGTCATGGGGGCTACCGTACGCGCCCGCCCGCGGCGAGGGCAGACCCGGGGCGCAGATCACCCCATCCGGGATCGTCATTGCCTGGAGACGCGTGGCATAAACTGAGGGGCACCAGCCTCCCGAGACCAGGTAAGGAAGTCCCTCATGCCCAAGGTGATTGACCGCGATCAGCGCCGCCAGGACATTCTCGATGTCACCTGGAACCTCATCGTTAAGGGCGGACTGGAAGCAGCCACCATGCGGGAAATTGCCAAAGAGGCTGGCTTCGCCAACGGAGCCCTCAAGCGGTATTTCGACAGCAAAGACGTGATTGTGGAGGCCACCTACCAGCGGGCCCTGAAGATCATGGAGTCCCATGTAGCTGCGGCGCTCGGCGACAAGACCGGGCTGGACGCGCTGCGGCAGTTCACGCTGGCAGCCATGCCCCTGGACGAGGAGCGGATCACCGCCGGCCGGGTCCTGCTGGCGTTCTGGGAACTGTCCCTGTCGAAGGAAGCGCTGTTCGAGGTGTACCAGGCGCACCTGATGCGGTGGCGGAATTCCCTGCGTGAGTACATCCGCCAGGGCCGCGAGGACGGGGACATTGTGTCCCCCGAATCCGACGAACAGCTGGTTGACGAACTGGTCCTGCTCAACGCTGGGGCAAACATCATGAGCCTTGTGGGGCCGGACTTTTCCACGGTTGAACTGCAGCACCGGCACCTTGATTCCTTCTTTGACCGCATCACGCGGTCCCCGGCCGCCTAGCCTGCCAAGGCCCGTACAGCCCGCCTTTCACCCCTGCTGAGGGCGGTTTTCTGCTGCCCATTTTGCCGCTGCCAGCACCCGAAAAACAGTGCTTGATTTTCTAGTCAACAACTGTAGACTTACCCCACAACGAGTCGCAAAGTGATCCACAGCACACGGACACTGCGGCCGTGGGGCCCCGTTCGGACAATGGACCATGCGGGCTGGTCGACGGGCCGGCGTGCAGGCGTCACTCCACTGGCAATGAGAGAAGAACGCATGAAAAAGGCAACGACAGCAGCACTCCTGACTGTCTCAGCACTCGCGCTGTCCGCTTGCTCCAGCGGTGGCGACAACAACGGCAATGCCGAAGCGGCTGGCGGCAACGTACCCCTGAATATCGGCGAGTTCGCCGACGTCACTTCCTGGGACCCGTCCCTCGCCGACATCGGCTTCGACGGCCCGTACCTGTCCGCTGTCTATGATCCCCTGCTGGGCGTGGACACGGACGGAAACCCCACCCCCGCCCTCGCCACCGAATGGGAGGTCTCCGAGGATTTCCTGACCGTCACAATGGAGCTGCGCACGGATGCGGTCTTCAGCGACGGGGAGCCCTTCAACGCGGACGCTGCAGTGGCGAGCCTTGAATACCTCAAAGAAGGTGCGCGCTCCCAGGAGGCATACCTCTCGGTTGATTCGTTCGAAGCCGTCGATGAAGACACCATCGAAATCAACCTCGCCGAGCGGGATGACACCCTGCTGTACTTCATGGGACTTGGCCGCAGCTACATGATGTCTCCCAAGGCTATTGAATCCGGCACACTTGCCGAGGCACCCGTCGGGTCCGGCCCCTACACCATGGCATCGTCCAGTGTCGCCGGCGCCGAATACCACTTCGACAAGGTGGCCGATCACTGGGCTGCCGATCAGTTCAAGTTCGAACCGTTGGCGATTTATCCGATCCAGGATGCCACGGCACGCAACAACGCCATGCTTTCCGGGCAGGTTAATCTCAACTACGCCGACCAGGCCGCCCTCGACCAGGCAGAAGCGAACAGCTGGAACGTTGCCAAGAAGGTCTCCGGCTGGGTGGGCCTTCAGTTCACCGATCGGGCCGGGGAATCCTTCGAGCCCCTGGGCGACGAGCGCGTCCGCCAGGCCCTGAACTATGCCTTCAACGGCGCTGAAATCCTCGGCACCCTTGGCAGCGGAGCCGGCGAACCGACCAACCAGGTCTTCCCGTTCGGTATGCCCGGCCACGTCGCGGAGATCGATGAGCAGTACGCCGTGAACCTGGACAAGGCCAAAAAACTGCTGGCCGACGCCGGATACGCGGACGGCTTCGACATCACCATGCCGATGTCGCAGGTCTTCCAGGTCTGGCAGCCCTCAGTCGACCAGGTCTTCGGCGAGCTGGGCATCAAGGTGACCTGGGAAGACATGCAGTACATGGACTACCAGACCAAGGCCGCCACCTACCCGATGTTCGTCTCCTTCCTGTCGATGGACTCCCACCCCGTGGCCAACGTCCTTCGCCAGATCTCCACCCCGCAGTGGTACAACCCGAACCCGCAGATGGACCAGTTCCCCGACGTGCAGGCCCAGGTGGAGAAGGTCCTGACGGCGGCCCCGGCGGATCAGCTTGCAGAGGTCGAGACACTCAACCGGATGGTGACCGACAAGGCCTGGTTCTCCGTCTTCTACCAGGCGAACAACAGCTATGTCAGTGCGGAAAACATTGAGGTGACCCCGGTCACCGGCATGATGTTCCCGACGCTGCGCCAGATCAGCGTCAAGGGCTAGACCCCCTTGGTGGCGGGAGGGCCGCTGCGGCCGCCCTCCCGCCACCGTACTTTGAAGGACACTACATGCTCAGATTTACACTCAAGCGGCTTGCCTCGGGCATCATCCTGCTCGTGGTGGTGGCTACCGGAACCTTCTTCCTGGCCCACCTCGCCATTGGCGACCCGACGGCCGGACTGCTCGGCAACTCGGCCACACCGGCCCAGCAGGCCGCACTGGCTGAGAAGATCGGCATCGACCGCCCGGTCCTGGTGCAGTTCGTCGACTGGGCCCGGCACGCCGTCGTCGGAGACTTCGGCGACTCCTGGCGCAACTTCCAGCCCGTGACGGCCCAGATCGCCACGAAGCTGCCGGTGACCCTGTCCGTCGTGGCTGCCGCGATTCTGCTATCGGCAGTTTTCGGCGGCCTGCTGGGGGTTCTCGCGGGACTCAACCCCGGAACCATCATCGACAAGCTGGTCAAAGCGGCGGCGGTTGTCCTGTTCGCCCTGCCCGGTTTCTGGGTCAGCCTGGTTCTGGTGATCTGGTTCGGCGTGAACCTGAAATGGTTCCCCGCCGTCGGCTACGTCCAGCCCTCGATGTCAGTCGAGGGGTGGCTGCGGTCGATCACGCTGCCCGCGGTGTCCCTGGCCCTTGGTGCGGTCGTGATGATTGCCGAGCAGCTGCGCAACGCCTTTATCTCAGTCAACGGACAGGACTTCGTCCGGACGCTGCGCAGCCGGGGTCTCTCCCAGGCCCGCGTGGTGGTCCACCTGCTGCGCAACGCGGCGCCGGCGTCGATCACCATTCTGGCCTTGATGTTCGTTGCGCTGCTCAGCGGAGCCATCGTCGTCGAGCAGGTCTTTGCCCTGCCGGGCATCGGTGCCATGACCAATGGTTCCTCTCAGAACGGCGACATTCCCATCCTGCTTGGCATCACCGTTATCTCCGTGGTCTTCGTGGTGATCGTCAACTTCCTGCTCGACGTCGTCCTCGGCTGGATCAACCCGAAAGCTCGCGTGAAATGACAGCTCCCATCATTGACCCGCTGGACGCACGCGGTCCCCGCCGGGGCTCCCTGTTTGCCCGGTTCATCCGCCGTCCGTCGGGCGCGGCCTCCGCCGCCGTCTTCGCCGTCATCGTCCTGGTCGCGGTTTTTGCCCCGTGGCTGGCACCGCATGATCCCAACTTCGTTGACCTGTCGATCGCCAAGGCGACGCCGGGTCCGGAACACTGGCTGGGCGGTGACGCCAACGGCCGCGACATTCTCAGCCGCCTGATCTACGGTGCACGGCTCACGCTCATCGGAGCCGCGATCTCGATCCTGGTCTCCCTGGGCATCGGCGTTCCGGCCGGACTGGCTGCCGGCTACTTCGGCGGGACCTTCGATCGGATTGCCACCTGGATTAGTGACGCGCTCCAGGCAGTGCCCGGCATGATCATCCTGCTCATTGTCGCCGCCGCCACGCGGAACGACTTCAACCTCATCATGGTCACGGTGGGCGTTTTTATGGCGCCGGGCTATTTCCGGCTCACCAGGTCCACCACGATGACGGTCCGGAACGAGCCGTATATCGACGCCGCTCTGGTTGCCGGGCTGTCCAACGGCCGGATCATTGCCCGGCACGTGGTCCAGGCCGTGTATGCACCGATCATCATCCAGACGGCCCTGACGGCAGGCATGGCGATGGGTATGCAGGCCGGCCTGCAGTTCCTGGGCATCGGGGGAGCCAAGGACCCGGGCTGGGGCGCCATGATGAACGAGGGCTTCCGTGTGATGCTGACCGATCCGCTGCTGCTGCTGTGGCCCTCACTCGCCCTGGGCATTTCCATTGCCGCACTGGCGGTCATGGGCTCGACCCTTGGCGACGTCGTCAGCGTGCGCACTCCGGTGGCAAAGCGCGTCCGGCGTCCGCGCCGAAGCAACGCACCCGCTGCGGAAGCAGCGCCGTCACCGGCGTCGGCCGCAGCCGCAGTGTCCCTGGAGAACCTCAGGGTCACCTACCCGGGTGCGGAAACCGACATCGAAGTAGTCCACGGGATTTCCGTGCAGGTAGCGCCCGGGGAGGTCCTCGGTATTGTCGGGGAATCCGGTTCCGGAAAGTCCCAGACGGTCTTCTCCATCCTGGACCTGCTGCCGGCCGGCGGCGCCGCCACGATGGACGCGCTGTGGATCGGCGGTCAGGAAATCAGTTCCAAGAGCCGCAAGGAACGGCACAGGCTGCTGGGCGGCGTGCTGGGCTACATTCCCCAGGAACCCATGACCAATCTGGACCCGTCCTACACCATTGGCTATCAGCTGATGGAACCGCTGCGCACCGTGCACAAGCTCAGCCGCGCGGACGCCCGGCAGCGGGCGGTGCTGATGCTGGAAAAGGTCGGCATCGCGGATCCTGCGCGGGTTATGAGGTCCTACCCCCACCAGCTCTCCGGCGGTATGGCCCAGCGGGTCCTGATCGCCGGCGCCATTGCGGCCAAGCCATCGGTGCTTGTGGCGGACGAGCCGACGACGGCGTTGGACGTCACCGTCCAGGCCGAAGTGCTGGAACTGCTGCGTGAGCTGCAGCAGGAGTACGGGATGGCCCTGATCATCGTCACGCACAACTTTGGGGTTGTTGCGGACATCTGTGACCGCGTTGTGGTGATGAAAGACGGCCGGATCGTGGAAGCGGGAGACGTTTCGACAATCTTCAGCGCCCCGGAAAGTGACTACACCCGGGAACTCATCGCCGCTTCCCTGGACGATGCGGCCACCCGCAGCGAGCTTGACGACAACTACCGCCTGGCGGGTCCGGCAACCAGGCTGGATCCGGACGGCATCCCTGACCAGCGAAAGGCGGCACGCGCATGACCCCGAAGCCCGAACCAGCGGCGGACCCAGCCGGCCCGCTGCTGTCCGTCGATAAGCTGGCGATCGACTATTCCCTCTCCGGACGCAGGCCCTTCCGGGCGCTGGATGACGTTTCGCTGGAGATCAAGCCCGGTGAATGCCTTGGCCTGGTGGGTGAATCCGGATCCGGAAAATCCACGCTGGGCAAGGCCATCCTGGGGCTGGTCCCGGTCACGGACGGCCGGATCTCCTTCGACGGACGCGATATCACGCACCTTCGGAGGCCGGAACGGCGCAAGCTGTCCTCAAGCATCCAGGTGGTGTTCCAGGACCCGTATGGTTCCCTCGACCCGAGTATGACGATCGGGCAGATCCTGGCCGAGCCGCTCACCAGTTCCGGGTTGGAGCGCCGCGGCGCGGATGCCGCTGTGAAGGAGATGCTGGACCGGGTCAAACTGCCCGCCGGGGTGGTCGACCGGTATCCGCGCGAGTTTTCCGGCGGGCAGCGCCAGCGCATTGCGATCGCGCGCGCACTGGTCCGGAAACCGCGCCTGATTATTTGTGATGAACCGGTCAGCGCGCTGGACCTGACCACCCAGGCGTCCATTCTTGACCTGTTCATCGAACTGCAGCGCGATACCGGTGTCTCCTATCTGTTCATCACCCATGACCTCGGGGTCGTGCGCCGCGTCTGCCACCGGGTAGCGGTGATGTACCGGGGCGAGCTGGTTGAGGCCGGCACCGGGCACCAGGTCACCACGGATCCGCAGCACCCCTACACGCGGCGACTGCTGATGGCCTCGCCGATCGCCAACCCGGAGGCCCAGCGCCGCCGCCGGCAGGAGTGGCTGGCGCTCCGGAAGGAGCCTGAGGCGCTGGCTGTGGCCGGAAGCTGAAAGCCGGCCGTCAGCGGAAGGGAAAGCACCGGGAACTTCAGGTTCCCGGTGCTTTCCGGTTTAACGTCCGGAAGACAAACCCGTCCGCTAAAACAAACCCGTCCGCTAGGGCGGGGCCGGGTGCTGCCCGGGCCTTACCCGGAGACGGGGCTCCGCAGGAGGGGACGAACCCACAGGAACGCCAGCACCGCCGCGCAGGCAACGGCGCTCGCAATCATCGCGCCCATGGCCGCCGCCGTCGCGCCGCTGAGAGCGGCAAGCGGCGCTATGACCGGACCCACCACAAAGGATGCAGTACCAAAGAGTGCCGCGGCCGTACCGGCCCGCTCGCGGTGGCGGTCCATCGCCAGTGTGGTCGTATTCGGCGAAACCATGCCGCTGGTCATGAGGTAGCCGGCAAGGAATACCAGCAGGAGGCCCGGGGGCGCGGCGAGCATCGCACCGGAGAACAGGGCAGTCGCCGCCAGCAGGGTGAGCCCGTACCCCAGCAGATACATCCGGGCCGGACCGAGCCGCGCCACCAGGAACCTGCTGATCTGCGCGCCGGCCATGCTCGACAACGCATTTGCTGCAAAAACGAAGCTGAACAGCTGCGGAGTCAGCCCGAATTCGTTCTGCAGCACGAAGCTGGACATCGACAGGTAGGTGAAGAAGCCGACGCCGCCCGCGGCCGAAGTCGCAAGCAGCAGGACAAACAACCGGTCGTGGAACAGCAGGCCGAACTGCCGCACGGTAACCCGGATGCCTTCAGTGGAGCGCCGGTGTGCGGGGTGTGTCTCCTGCAGCGAGACGGCAGCCAGCACCAGAATGAGGGCACCGATCAGCGCCAGGACCCCGAACATTCCGCGCCAGTCCATCACCCGGGCCAGCTGGCCGCCGAGGACGGGAGCGATGATCGGGGCGGAGGAGCCGACGAGGGCGAGCAGCGACAGCATCCGGGACAGCTCAATGCCGCTGAACAAGTCGCGGGCCACAGCCAGGGCGATGACGACGCCGGCGGCCCCGGCGAGGCCCTGCAGGAACCGTGCCAGCAGAAGCAGTTCGATGGTTGGTGCAAAGGCGCAGGCGAGCGAAAAGACGGCAAACAGTGCGATCCCCGCCAGGAGCGGGCGCCGGCGCCCCAACCGGTCGCTCAGCGGTCCGGAAATGAGCTGGCCGGCACCCAGTCCGATCATGCACACGGACATGGTGGTTTGAGCCAGTGTGTCGCTCGTCTGCAGTGACTCAGCCAGATGGGGAAGCGCCGGCATGTAGAGGTCCATGGAGAGCGGTCCGAATGCCTCAAGGGTGCCCAGGACCAGGACGATTCGGCGTTTGCTCATGCCATGGGCCGGGGCAGTAGTGACGGATGAGGAAGACATGGGTTCCTGACTCTGACGGCCTGGCCGAGGGCCCGGACGGGCGGCGGAAAGGGGAAGGCTAAGCGGACGGGCCGAGGCGCAGGGTCCGGCAAAGCCAGCTCTCCCGCGCCTCCTGCGCCGCGCGGGACACTCTCGCTGCCGGGGAGGAGCCGGAGAAGCCGTGATAGGCACCGGACCAGACGTGCAGCTCGGCCGTGCCGCCGGCTGCCCAGAGCCGGGTGGCGTACGCCGTCGCTTCGTCGCGGAAGAGCTCAGCAGCTCCGACGTCGATAAACGCCGGCGGCAGGCCCGTCAGGTCCTTCGCCCGCGCCGCGGCGCTGTACGGATGCACGTCCGCAGTGCCCCGCGCCTGGCCGAGAACGGCGGTCCAGGCAGCTTCGTTGTTGCCGCGGTCCCAGATGCCCAGCCCGCTGTACTGCCGGCTGGAGACTGATTCATTGCGGTCGTCGAGCATCGGGGTGTTCAGCAGCTGCCCGGCCAGCCGCGGACCGCCCCGATCACGGGCCATGAGTGCTACGGAGGCGCTGAGGCCACCGCCCGCGCTGGCGCCCGACACAATAATCCGTTCCGGATCGACTCCCAGCCCGGGCGCGTGGGCGGCCAGCCAGGCTAAGGCCGCGTAGCAGTCCTCTGCCGCAGCCGGACCGGGATGCTCCGGGGCCAGCCGGTATTCCACGGCCACGCCGACGACGCCGTGCCGGTGGGCAAGGTCAATGAGTTCACCGGTACCGAAGAACCTGGTGCCCAGCACCATCCCGCCGCCATGGATACCCAGAACGGCGGGTGCCGGCCCGGCTTGGACGGCTGCCGGACGGATGACTGTCACCGTCACGTCCGGGGATCCTGCCGGTCCCGGTATCAGCAGGTCCGTTCCCGTCACGGGCAGAGACCCAATCTGCTCTTCCAACGGTGGAATCAGACGGGCGATGTGCCGGCGGCTGGGGAGGATGGTATCTGCCCGCAGGGGATACGGCTCGAACAGGGACTGGAAGGCAGCCAGGCCGGCCACCAGCTCCGGATCGTACGGGACCGGGCGAGTAGACACTGTTGCCTCCTTGAAAGTGGGCCGGTTGTCCAGGTCCGCTATGCGGGCTGGGGAAAGAGGAGCCGCTGGAGCCAGGAATCGCGGGACGCCAGTGCGGCCCGGGTCAGCTCGCTTTCCGGCGCGTAGATATCGAAGCCGTGGAATCCGCCTGACCAGACATGCAGCTCAGCTTCCCCGCCGGTGGCCCAGATGCGGGTGGCGTACTCGATGTCCTCGTCGCGGAAGGGTTCCGCCGAGCCGACTTCAATGAATGCCGGGGGCAGTCCGGCCAGATCGGCGGCGCGGGTGGGAGCGGCATACGCGGGTGCCTCGGAGCTGAACGCAAGGTCCGGGCCGAGGACACATTCCCAGGCGAGGAGGTTGGCTTCCCGCGTCCAGGTTCCCAACCCGGCATACTGCCGGTTCGAGATGCTGGTGTTGGTGTTGTCGATCATGGGGCAGAGCAGCAGCTGCCCGGCGATGGCCGGGCCGCGGCGGTCACGGGCCATCAGGGTCAAGGCTGCCGAGAACCCGCCGCCGGCGCTGCCGCCCATCACGACGATCCGGTCCGGGTCGATGCCGAGTTCCGCCGCGTTTTCGGACATCCAGGCCAGTCCGGCATAGCAGTCTTCGACGCCGGCGGGGTACGGGTTCTCCGGAGCCAGGCGGTATTCAACGTTGACGGCAACCACACCGTGCTTCTCGACAAGATCCACCAGGCGGCCGGTCTCCCAATCCCGGTGTCCTACGACCATGCCGCCGCCGTGGATGTTGAACAGGCCGGGAACGGAATGCCCGCCAGGAGCGGGAGTGCGGGGGCGCAGGATCGTGATCTCGAGGTCGGGTGCACCGGCGGGGCCCGGGATGATGCGTTCAATGGCTTCGACCGGGCGCTCGCCGATGACTTCTGCGGGACTGGGGAACATCCCTTGGCTGCTGCCGCGGGATGCTGCAATGGTTTCCCTCGACATGGGCGGCTGCGGGCTGGCAGCCATAGCTTGGATAACCGGTGCGAGTTCGGGTGCGAACGGAACCGGGGTAATTCCAACGGCAGGGGCCTGCTGCATCGGATCTTGCCTTTCTCTACGTCTTTGTCTTTTCGGCGGACGGCTGGCTGTGGACGGTGGTGGCTCAGGTGAGCAGCTGGCCGCCGTCGACGGGCAGGCTGATCCCGGTAATGTGCCCGGCTCCGGCCAGGAAGAGGACAGCGGCCGCGACGTCGGAGGTGGATGCCAGTGCGTTCAGGGGGATCCGGGATTCCCAGGCGCGGCGCGCCTCGGATCCTTCCGGCAGGCCGGCGCTCAGCATCGGAGTGAGGACCGGGCCCGGTGCCACCGCATTGACCCGGATGCCATGGGTGGCCAGTTCGATTGCTGCCCAGCGGGTCAGCGAATCCACGGCGGCCTTGCTGGATTCATATCCGCCCATGCCGGGTGTTGGCTGACGGGCGCCGATGGAGGAAATGTTGACGATGCTGCCCTGCCGTCCCGCGGCTATCATCTGCCGGGCAACCGTCTGCGTCACCACGTACGTCCCCAGGACATTGACGCGCAGAATCGACTCGTAGTCCGTGACACCGAGTTCAGTCAGCGCGCCGTGCACTGACAGCAGGCCGGCGTTGTTGACGAGGACGTCGATGCCGCCACAGGCACGGGCCGCCTCATCGAGCGCGGCCGGGGCAGAAGCGGCATCCGTGATGTCGACAGCGAGGGCAGTGCCGCCGAGGGACCCCGCAAGCTCGGCGGCTGCATCCCCATCCCGGTCGGCGATTACAACATGGTCGCCCAGGGCAGCGAATGCTTCGGAAACCGTGCGGCCGATACCGCCTGCCCCGCCTGTCACGAGGATATTTCGGGCCTTGCTCATCTGTGTCTGTTCCCCCTTCAGCGCGGCCACGTGCAGCGCATGGGGTTTAGAGTATACGCATGTAGACGCAAAAACCAGCACCTTAGATGCCCGGTGAACCTCTGGACATCGTGAGTCTACGAACGTAGACTCCTGCCACGGCCGCGCCCTTTTCCGGGCCTTCAGAACCAGGCGGCACCGCTTTAACGAAAGGTCTTGGACCCGTGACATCTGCAACCCAACCGGCCGCACGGACGGCCACCCCCGAAGCCATCGTCGACATCGCCATCGGCTTCATGGGGGCAAAACAGCTCTTCGCCGCCAGCAGGATTGGACTCTTTACCGCTGTTGCCGACGGCGCGGCAACGGTTGAGGAACTCTCCAATGCGACTGGCGTGCCCAGCCGCCAGGTACGCATCCTGGCCGACAGCATGGCGTCGCAGGGGCTGCTCGAGCGCAACAGCCGCCGCTACAGCCTGACCCCCGATGCCGCCGCCTACCTCACCGGCGCACACGCCGAGCTGGACCTTGCACCGTTCCTCGCGTTCCTGGGTTCCACCAGCTACGACCAGTGGCGGGGCTATGACAAGACTGTTGACACGGATGCCGCAGGAACCCTGGAACTCGACGAGGGCGGCTGGGCTGACTTCATGAAGGGCGTGATGACCTATAACGCCCTCCACGCAGAAATGCTGGCGCGCCACTTCGATTTCACCGGCTTTGGGTCGGCACTCGACCTGGGCGGCTTGAGCCCGGACTTCGCCATCAAGGCGATGCAGGCCAACCCCGACCTCAAAACCCGCTTTGTGGTGGCACCGGACTTCGCCGAGGGCGTCCGCCAGGCAGTCGAAGCGGCCGGCTTGGGCGGACGTGCGGTTGTTGAAGGCGCAGAGACCGAGGATGCGCAGCCCGGCGGCGCGCATGACCTCGTGATGGTCAATCATGTTGCCCACCGCTTCGGTGCCGCGGAGAACGCGCGCATCCTGGCAAATGCCCGGGCGGCTGCCGCTCCCGGCGCAACCCTGTTGATGCTCGATTTCTACCTTGACGATGACCCGGTCCAGCGCCGGATCGATGCGCTGCACGCCGGGGAGTACTACAACATCGACGGCACCGTGGTGTATCCCGAATCAGTGGTCCGGGAATGGCTGGAAGCTGCCGGCTGGGCCTTCCGGGAGATGATTTCCCTTCCCGGCAGCCCCCGGGTGATCGTGGCTGATGCAGTTTGATACCGGCGGATGTTCCCAGCGAAAGGCCAGGCTGTGACTGCTGATTCTCCCGTGGCTTCCCTGCCCTGCCGGGTCCTCACTCCGGAAAACGGAACCGGCGGGGTACCGGTGCTGCTGCTGCACACCTTTACCTCCAACGGTGCGGATGACTGGCCGGAGGCCGGGCTTCCGGCGGCGCTGACCGCTGCCGGCCGGCCGGTCTATATCCCGGACCTGCCCGGGCACGGCGCAAGCGCGCGGCCCGGGACGGTGGACTCGGTCAGCACCAGCAGCCAGGCTGCGGCCCTGGCCGCTGTGATCGCCGGTATGCCCGGCGACAGTGTGG
The DNA here is from genome assembly GCF_031988865.1 of Arthrobacter sp. Lineage (NCBI taxonomy): Bacteria > Bacillati > Actinomycetota > Actinomycetes > Micrococcales > Micrococcaceae > Arthrobacter > Arthrobacter sp. The sequence continues at coordinate 10,003 of NZ_DALZXY010000020.1, read as the reverse complement.
ACATCGTGGGCTATTCGCTGGGCGCACGGCTCGCGTGGAGCCTGGCCCGGATCAGCCCGCGGCGGGTGGGGCACCTGGTGCTCGGCGGCCTCAGTCCGTTCGAGCCTTTCGGTGCCCTCGACATGGGCAGCCTGACGGCGCTGGTCCGTGACGGTGCTGCGCCGCAGGATCCTCTGACTGCGATGATCGGAGGGATGATCACGGCGCCCGGACGCGACTCCGAGTCGCTGCTGTCCGTGATCGAAGGGCTCCGGGCGGAGCCGTTCCAGCCGGAAGCCTGGGCTCCGGATGTCCCGGTGCTGTTCGTTCGGGGCGACGAGGATCAGGTCGCTGCGGGAATGGAAGCCCTGGCAGCGGCGGTGAAGGGTTCCCGCATGCTGACCGTGCCCGGTGACCATATGCAGGTGCTGCACGGCAGCGCGTTCCAGCAGGCGGCGCTGGACTTCATCAACAGCTGATGCCCGTTCGCCGGACCGTTCCCATTCTTAGGGGCGCGGTTCGGCGAACGTCAGCGCCCGCCGTGGATTGTCGACCATAAAAGCCCGCAGAACGGCGTCGTCGATGCCCAGGGCGCCGAGCGCCGGAAGAAAATGGTCGGAGATGTAGCTGTACCCGTGGCCCCCGTAACGCTTGAGCTGGATCTTGGTGCAGACGTCCTGACCGAGCACGATCTGCGCGGCATATCCATCCTCGACGAGCGCCGCGATGCCCTGCCCCACCTTGAAGTCAGTGGTCGGCCACAGAGTGCCCCAGGGGCTTCCGGTGGTTCCGAGGAAATCGAACTCTGCGAACACACCCCGGCCCAGGAGCCGCCGCGCAAACGGCAGATCTTCCCCCAGGGCCCCGCTGTGACCCATCACGACCTGGGTGAGGTCAGCTCCTTCGTCTTCCAGGATGTCCAGGACCTGGAATTTTTCTTCCCCGAAACCGCCGAAATGGAAGGTGATGGGTGCGCCCGTCAGCCGGCTGGCCCGCCCGCTGGCACGGATGCTCTTGAGTTCGTTGGGCGTCAGGGGGTTGCCTTCCACTCCCACTTCGCCGATGATTCCCGCCCGGATACCCGTGCCGTCGGCCCCGCACACGATGTCCCGCACGATGACTTCGGTGAGGTCCTCGACGCTGCGGGAATCCATGTCCACCGGGTGGAAGGCTTCCGTGTACCAGCCCGCACCCATAACGATGTGCAGGCCGCTGGCGCGCGAAACCCGCAGCAGGGATTTGGGGTCCCGGCCCAGGCCGAGGTTGGACACCTCCACCATGCTCCCGCCCCCGGCGTACTTGAACGCCAGGATTTCCGCCAGCATCTCATCGAAGTCGCCCAGGAGGTCATTGTCGTTGTTGACGGCGCCCCGCCGGGTTTCAGCAAGGTTGGCCAGGGTCAGGGGCCGCGCTGCCTCGGCGGAGTCCTCGCCGGGGCGCAGGGCATGCCCAGGCCGGCGGATATTGACGAAGATGTGTTCGTGCATCAGCGTTTCGCCCAGGACAGCGGGATCGACCGGACCGGCGACGGTCAGGGCCTTGCCGGCCAGATTCGGAATGCTCAGGTCCTGGAGGTTCATGCCGGCTCCTGGGAAGTGAAGGTAAGGAACCGCTGCGGGTTCCCGGTGGTCAGTAGCCGCAGCTCCTCCTCGCCGGCACCGAGCCCGGCAAGGTAGCCCGTGAATTGCTCCAGGAGAAAGCCGTACCCGTTGCCGCCATACGCCTTAAGTCCGGTTTTGCGTGAGATGGAATGGGATACCAGGAGGCGTTCGGCATACCCGCGGCGGGCGAGTTCAAGGATGGCGGCAGCGACGTCATGGTCCGAGGTTCGGGTCTGGACCGAGGGGATCCTGCCCAGCTCGTCAAACTGAAGGCAGACACCGTAGGCGAGAACCTGCTCGGCGTCGTTGATGTCCAGTGCCAACCCTGCGCAGCGGCCGAGGCCAATGCGCCACGGAGGCACGCCCTCAGCGACCAGCAGCTTAAGTGCGGCATTCCGCTTCGCAGGATTTGCCGACCGGTCCAGGACCAGGGGTGCACCGGTCTCACAGGCTGCGGCAGCCGCGGCGAGGAGGAGAACCCGTTCCTCAGGCACAGCAGGATCCAGCGGACCCAGCGGCCCGATCAGTCCCGCCTGGACGCCGTCAACGCCGTCGCTGAGCTCCCTGATAATTTCCGCAGCCAGGCTCCCGGCACTGCGGCCGTGGATTTCCGGGCTCCAATCCGGATGGTGCCAGCCGGCGGCCATCACGATGTTCACGCCGGTGCTCCGGGACAGCTGCGCCAGCGCATTTGCGTTCCGCCGGTGGGAGCGGGTGGTGGCGTCCACGATGCTGCGGCCCCCCGCCCTGGTGAAACCAAGCAGCTCAGCTTCCGCCACCCCCATGTCGCCGAGGGACTCGTTGTCGCGGTTGGCGGCCCCAAGCGCGGCGGCGCCGAGCATGCCGATGCTCAGCGGGGTCTCGTAGAACCTGCGGTCCGCCGCGGCAACAGGCTGCCGCCGGCCGGCAGCCTGCCAGCCGGCGGGAGTATCCGACGGCGGCGCGAAGCTGGCGGCGAGGTGTTCGCGGACCAGCGTCTGGCCGAGCGTCCCCGGCTCGACCGGACCCAGGACGGTGACGGCCGAACCGCTGTGGATTAGCGCCACGGGCTACCAGGTAAGCGCGGGATCGAGGGCTGCCGGGTGGGATGTCCGGCTGAGCAGCCGCCCGTGGGCACCAAAGGTGAAATGCACCGGCTGGCTGCCGTCCTGGTGAAGCCCGAACAGGCTGCCGTGGGAGCGGAGGGCCGCGGCGTCCCGGTGGTCCGCGACCGTGACTGCGGCACACGGCACCACTTTCTCCCGCCATGCGAAGACGAAGATGCCTGGACGCAGCTCATAGGTGGTTTGCTGATCGGTGTCCGCGAGGCCGCGTTCCGGCCCGGACAGGCACTGCCAGGTGTACCAATGTGGGCTCAGATAGAGATGTTCGTAGGCATGTTCAGTGCTGTACTCCCACAGGACACGGCCTCCGACCAGAGCCGCAGAAGGAGCCGGTTCACTGCCGTCCACCTCAGCGCCGTCGATGGTTCCGGCGATGAACTGCTGGCCCACGGCCGTGTGTGCCGGGGAGGCTGTGCCGATGGTCGAGATGACGGAGAGAGCGCGGCCGCTGTCCAGGTCCAGGAAGAGCGAAACCGCTTCCTTCGGCGACGAGACATGCTGGAACTGTGCGTAAAAAAGCCCCGGGGCAACCTCGAAGGCCTCATAGGGATCTTCGCCTTCCTGCACGGCATGTCCGGGAGGCTGGAAGCTCCAGGCGACGGTCTCCGTGCCGAATTTATGCGCGATCCGTGTTCCGTCGGCCATGGTCAGGTTGATCCGGCGTCCGGCGAGGGCACCGGTCAGCGGCGCCTTGTTCGCGTCGAATCCCGGGGCCAGGCCGTCCAGGGGCAGCCAGGTCGAGGTATCTGCGGGGTTCTGGGTTGTTCTCATGCTGAATATCTCCTTGGTGCCGGGCTAGAGCCAGCTGCCGTCTGCCTGTACTTTGTTCCGGTCAACCCACAGGTGCTGAACGGCCTCACGGATGGCGCTGCCGTGCCGGTGGTAGAGCTCGAGTGCGGCCAGATTGTCTTCCAGCTGTTCGCGGCGGCTTACCCCAAACAGAACATTGGCAACGGCGGGGTTGGCGAGGCAAAAAGCGAGTGCCAGCTGCGGTGCCGTGGTGTTGAAGCTGGCGGCTACCTCCGCGAGCTCTGCTGCTGCCTCCCGGATTTCGCCGCGGATCCCACCCGGGTCGGCGCCGATCTTCCGCTGGGGGTGCAGCTTTCCGGCCAGGATCCCGCCTTCGAGGATGTCCGAGGCCTGCATAGCGAAGCTGCCGGAGTCGAAGAGCTCCTGGTAAAAGGGCCCCTCGGCCATCGTTCGGCGGACCACGCTGTATTTGAGCTGCGCGAAGCAGGGCGCCGGCAGGCCTTCCGCGCGGGCGAAGTCAATCGCCTGGTGGAGGTCGGCGGCAATCCAGTTGTTGACCCCCCATGCGTCAAACCGGCCGGCCCGGACCTGCTCGGCAACCTCGGTGACAATGGCCCGGACATCTGGCCGTTCCATGTAGTCGCCGACGACGACGAGGTCCGCCTTATCCACGCCGACCCGGTCCAGCGACTCGTTGAGCTGGGCCGCGAACCCCGCGGCGGGGTATTCCCAGAGCCAGAGCTTGCCGCAGAGCAGGTAGTCCTCCCGGGCAATGCCGGCTTCCCGGATGGCCTTGCCGAAGATCAGATCTGTCTTGGACTGTTCTGCGTGCGGCCCCATGTTGTAGTGGGCGACGTCGAAGAAATTGACGCCTGCGTCCACGGAACGCCGAAGGATTCCGACGGCGTCGTCAAACTCCATCCGGTCCCAGGTGTTCCAGGAGCCCAGGCCATAGACCGGGACCAGCGGACCATCCGCTCCAAGTTTCCTTTGCGGCATTTTCGTTTCTGCGGACAAGATAGTTCCTCCTTGGGCTACCGGTGAATTTTGAGTCTACGGCCGTATACTAAAAATGTGCAACGGTTGGATCCGGCTCTCCGGCCGCGGACTCCCGGTCATAGACAATGCGGCCGTCGACCACCGTCAGGTCCACCCGGACCCCGGGAAGGTCGCCGGGGGAGACTTCCAGCGGGTTATGTTCCAGGACGCACAGGTCTGCGGCCTTGCCGGGCTCCAGGGTGCCCTTCCAGGCCTCGGCTTTGTCCTGCCAGGCCGCATGGGAGGTGTAGGAGCTCAGGAGTCTGGTCATCAGTTCCCGGTTCCCCATTCCGTGGCCGGTTCCGACCCATTCTCCGGCCGCGGCGATTCCCTGCCGCCAGTCAGGGGACAGGACGGGTGCGTCCGAACTCAGGCAGAGTTTCGCCGGGCCGCCCATGGCGGACAGGATGGGCCAGGCGGAGGCAGCAATCTGGTCGGATAGAACTCCTGCCAGCATTGGGCCGGTGGCCACGGCGATGCCGGGCTGGATGTTGATGCCCATACCGAGCGAGCCCAGCCGCGCCAGTGCCGCCCCGCTGATCAGGTCCCCGTGGATGACATAGTGCCTGGCTGCCCGGGCGCTTTCCAGGCCGGTGGATTCGACAGCGTCCAGGAAGGTTTCAATGGACCGGTCTCCCGTGGCGTGCACGCCGATCTGGTGTCCGGCAGCATGGGCGCTGAGGATCATCCGGCGAAGATTGTCCTCCCGGGCGGCGGTATCGGCGCCCTCGACCAATAGATCCCCGCTCGATCCGTCCGGGTAGCAGTGGTGTGTCCAGGCGTTGTGCATCGGCGGAATTCCGTCCGCAAAAATCTTGACCCCGGCGAGACGCAGCCATTTCCGGTCCCCCTCATAGGTGCGGATGCCGCTGAGCCCGCGCTCGAATGACTCTAGATCGCTTGCTCCGTCCAGCTCGCCGAAGAGGCTCAGGACTGTTACCCGGGCGGTCAGATGGCCGGCGTCGGCCAGTTCCTTGTAGCTATCGAGGACGCCGCTGCCGAAGCAGCCGGTGGGTCCGTTGTCCTCGCCGGGGCCGAGTCCGGGTTCGGTGTAGCTGGTGATACCCAAGGAGGCCAGCAGCCTGCCGGTGCGCAGGATGGCATTCCGGCGGTCTTCGCCGGTTTCGAGCCTGGCGGCCGGGCTCTGGAAGCCGGCCCCGCCGATGATGGTGTCCGGCCAGAGGGCGCCGAGCCAGGCCCCATGCAGATGCGAATCATTGATGCCCGGGATGACGGCCCTGCCGTTCAGCTCTATGACCTGGGTGTTATTCCCCGCAAGGTGCATCGCGTCCTCGCTGGAGCCGACGAAGATGACCTCGTTGCCACGCACGGCTATGGCTTCAGCTTCAGAATTCCTGCCGTCCATCGTGATGACGGATCCACCGCGAAGGATGAGGTCCGCAGGGTTTCCGGGTCCGGCCGGGATCTGGCCCATTTTTGCCTCCAAGGCACTGGTGATTTCAGTCAACGTATGTAGACTAACTTCAAATTACGTGACCCACGCCATACCTTGGAGGAAAAAGGACCATGTCGCTTCCCGCAACAACCCGTGCTGCCGTCCTGACGGCTCACGGTTCCGCCTTGACGGTTCAGGACATTCCGCTGCCGGACAAACTGGAACCAGGCGCCGCGCTGGTTGAAATCACGTGCACCACGCTGTGCGGCACGGACGTCCATCTTTGGGCCGGGGGAATGACCTTTCCAGGCATGCTGCCCATGGTCCTGGGACACGAGATGGTCGGAACCATCGTGGCCGTGGGCGACGGCGCAGCGGATACCCTGGGGCGCCCCCTGTCCGCCGGCGACCGCATTGGCTGGTCGGAGTCCACCTGCGGGAACTGCTTTGGCTGCACAGTGCTGCGCGAGCCGGTTGCCTGCAGCGACCGCGGTTATGGCTTTCGCCAGCGGGCAGATACCTGGCCGTACGCCACCGGCGGCCTGGTTAAGCACTGCTATGTCACGCCCGGCGCGGCCAAGCTTCTCCTGCCCGACGACGTCAAGGACACCTGGGCGGCGATGGCCGGCTGCGCCGCCAAGACGGTGCTGCGGGCCTTTGACCGGGTCGGCGGGATCCGGCCCGCCTCAACGGTGGTGGTGCAGGGTGCCGGAGCACTCGGCATCTTCGCCACCGCAGTCGCCCGGATCGCCGGGGCGGGAAAGGTCATCACCGTTGGAGCCCCCGATGAGCGGCTGAGGATGGCCGGGCAGTTTGGGGCCGACGCCACCGTAAGTGTTTCCCTCGGTTCCGACGGTTGTGTCCAGGAAGTCCTGCGGCTGACGGACGGGAAGGGTGCAGACCATGTCTTCGACTTCGCCGGCGCACCCTCCGTGGGCAAGGAAGCCATCGCCATGGCAGCCCAGCGCGGCACCGTAGCGGTGGTGGGCAGCACCGGACCAGCTGATAACGAGGTGCCGCTGGGCACGGTGATGGGGAAGGAACTTAGCGTGGTTGGTTCCCTGAACGGCGATATTTCCGACTACTACCGGGCCATCCAGTTCTTCTCCACCTTCGCCGGCCGTATGCCCTGGGACGACCTGTTCAGCGAACCGGTGGGTCTTCAGGGCGCCTCGGCAGCCCTGGCAGCCATGTCGGAACTCAACCAGATCAAGGCCGTCGTCGATCCGCGGCTGCCGTAGCGAGTGAGGAAACAAAAATGACCATTTCAGCTTCAACAACGCTCCTGCCGAAACGCCGGATCGGCACGAAGGGGCCGATGGCCTCAGTGCTCTCGCTGGGCTCCTGGCACATTTACGACCGGATGGATTTTTCCGATTCGGTCGCCATGGTCCGCGAAGCCGCAGACCACGGCCTGAACATGTTCGACGTCGGTGTGTACGGCTTTCCGGGGCACCAGCCGCCGGTCTTCACGGACGTCCTCTTTTCAGCCATCATCCGGGCGGCAGGAGTGGACCGGGACCAGTACCTGCTCTCCTCCAAGCTCTGGCTGGAAGGGTACCCGGAGCAGAGCCTGCGCGCACAGCTGGAGAATGCCCTGTTCCGCGCCGGCACGGACCATGCGGACATCGCCGTGCTGGGGGACCTGCGGAAGGAAGGCATCGACCTGCGCCGGCTGGTCCTGGACCTCGCGGACCTTGAGGAATCCGGCCTGCTGGGGTGCTGGGGCGTCAACAACTGGTCCGCCGGCAACATTCAGGCGCTTCTCGACATCGCAGCGGAGGAAGGTGTCAGCGGCCCCCAGATGGCGCAGCTGAAGTACAGCCTTTCCCGGCGTTCCATCGCCGATGGTGAACCGTTTGCGGCGCTCTTCCGGCAGGGCCTGACCATGCAGGCTTCCGATGTGATGGAGGGCGGCATCCTGGCCGGCAAGCTGAACCCGGGGCGCGAAGTCGGCAGGGACCCGGGAAGCATCCGGGACCAAATCATAGACAGCTTTCCCGGCATCAAGGCGCTCAGCGAGGAACTCGGCACCACCCCGGCCCAGCTGTGCATCGCCTTCACCCTGACCCATCCCGCCAACGCCACCACCCTGTTCGGTGCGAGCAGCATCGAACAGCTGCGCTCCAACATCGCAGCGGTCGAGCTGGTGGAGCGGGTAGGTTCGGATGAACTGCGCCGCCTCGCCGAACCGTTCTGGGCAGACAAGGGCGTGGTTTCGCCCGAGGGCCCCTGATATCCGTTCGGCGGAAAACCGAACGGCCAGCACAGTAAAAACGCCCAGTGAGCGAAGGGGACAGCACATGGTTTCACAGCAGGCAGATCTGCTCTTGGTTAATGGCGTCATCGACACCCTCGACCCCCGCGCGCCACGGACACATGCCCTGGCTGTAAGCGCGGGCAAGGTCCTGGCGACGGGGGAGGAAGCCCTGCGCTCCCGGGGCCCGTCCACCGCAGTTCTGGACCTGGCAGGCGGATATGTAATGCCGGGTCTCCTGGATGTGCACAACCACCACCTGCTGGCAGGCCAAATGGACCTGTTCGAGCTGGACGTGCCTCCAACATTCGATCTCGACTCCTTGCTGGCTGCCGTCGCGGAGCACGCGGCAGGTTTGGGCCCGGACGAGTGGCTTCTCGGCGGCAGCTGGGGTGCCGGGCTGATGCAGGCCATCAACACGCCCGAAGCCCTGGCCCGGTTTGATGCGGCGACGGGTGGCCGTCCGGCGCTGCTGAAGGACGACAGCAAGCACAACCGGTGGGCTAACTCGCGGGCGCTGAAGCTCGCCGGCATTGATGCCCATACGCCGGATCCGGACGGCGGGCACATCCTGCGCAGCGCGGACGGGCGGGCCACCGGGGTGCTGGTCGAAGCGGCCGGCGTTTTGGTCGAAAAGACATTGGCGCGGCTGCAGCCCGTCTCCACCGGGGACCTGGCCCGGGCGGCAGCCCGCGGCATCGAGATCCTGCATACCTACGGCATCACCGGGTTCCAGGACGCGGCCACCTCCCTGCAGCTGATGCAGGCGCTCAAGGAACTTGATGACGCCGGCACCCTGCAGGCCTGGGTGGTGACCTCCATGCAGGCGAACGATTTCATTTTCGGCACCGAGCCCCTGGGCGAGGGGATCATTGCTCACCGCGGGGAGCTGCGCAGCCTCCACCACCGGCCGGATTTCATCAAGATCTTCCTCGACGGTGTTCCGCCGGCCGGAACAGCTGCCTTCATTGAGCCCTATCTGCCGACAGCCGGTTTCCCAGCGTGCCACTGCGGGGAAACCACACTGGACGCCGATGCCCTTGAAGCCTGGCTGCTGGGAACGGCGGCCCGTGGCATTTCAGCGAAAATCCACTGCACCGGAGACGCCTCCGTGCGGTTGGTGCTGGATACGGTCGCGACGGTCCGGGCCGCGGGCTGGGACGAGCCGAAGTACCACATCGCGCACGGCCAGTTCGTGCATCCGGACGATATAGCCCGCTTTGCCGAGCTCAACGTCACGGCCGATATCTCGCCGTCGTTGTGGTTCCCTGGAGTGATTTCCGAAGCTATTGCCACGGTCCTGCCAGCCGAAAGGGCGTCGCGGATGCAGCCCAACCGTTCGCTGCTGGATGCCGGCGCGCGGATTGCTGGCGGATCCGACTGGCCGGTGAGCGTTTCCCCGAATGTCTGGGAGGGTGTCTACGGGTTGGTTACCCGGCAGAATCCCCTGGGCGGGTTCCCCGGTGCCTTGTGGCCCGAGCAGGCGATCACACTCGAAGAAGCCATCCGTGTCTACACCACCGCCTGCGCCGAAGCCATGGGGATCGAGGACGTGGCCGGATCACTGATACCCGGTAAATCGGCAGACTTCGTCCTGCTGTCTGCGAACCCATACAACATCCCCATCGACGAGGTCCGGAACATCACGGCGCATCAAACCTGGTTCGCCGGCAGCCTCGTCTTTGACGCGGCAGTCGAGGCAGCGCCCCAACACGCCTGAGAATCAGTCCCGGATTTTCCGAACGGGGCTGGTTCAGGAACGGACGGGAGCGGCGCCGAGCAGGCGGGCGCCGCGGGCCCGGGCCTCGAGATCTGCGGCCGCCGGGGCGGGCAGCTCCACGATGCCCCGCAGCGCCCCCCGCAGGCTGCGGTAGGCGCC
>NZ_DALZXY010000019.1:26467-43894 GCF_031988865.1 Arthrobacter sp. | reverse complement strand
GTCCGGCACGCAGCGCCGGTCCGCGCCGGGCCACCGCGCCGGCGTCGAACGAACGCCGCAGCCGCTAACTCCTGCTGACTGGCTCTGGCAGACGCAGACGCTGCCGTTCCAGCACGCGCCGAAGGCCCCGCATCCTTGGATGCGGGGCCTTCGCTGCGTCTGGCTAATTCGCTGGTGAGGCTAGCCCGCTGGTGAGGCTAGTCCGCTGGTGAGGCCCCGGCCGGAGGGGTCTCGGAGTCCGTGGGAGCCCATGACGTGACGGTCAGGAAACCCGGTTCGGTGAGGTCGATGTCCACTTCCAACGGCTGGCGCAGGGTGCCGGAATATGGTGCCACCAGCAGCGTGCCGACCCGGCTCATGCCGGCTCCCGAGGTGACCCGCCAGCCGATCTGTGCCGTCGCCATCTGCCCGGGTGCAAGGGTTATTACGCCCGACGGCGTGTCCGTGGTCATCATTGATCCCCCGTGAACCGTGGTGATATCCATGACCCAGCCGTCCGTCCGGTTATAGGCCAAATCGGGGTAGCCGTGTACCGTGCAGCTCCGGTCTCCGGTGACTTCCAGGGTCAGCCGTGCCGCCCGGGCGCCCAGTGCGGCATCCCAGCCATCGGCACCCATCCGCACCTCATCTCCGCGGCACCACCCTGCGTCCGGTGTTTGGATCGGCGGGCCGGTGAGTTCGGCGCCAATGACTACCGGTTCCGGCACCGGTTCCGGTATCGGCCGTCCAGTGCTGTCTGCGGACACTATGTCCGCCGCCGGGACCACGGAGAGCAGTGCAGCGCCCGCCAAAGCGGCAATTGCCAGCGGGAGCCTGCGGGGATGAGCCCGGCCTGCCGTGCGTCGTCCGGTTTCGCGTCCGGGCCTGGACCCTTGAGCTAAGGCCAGCAAGGCGGGGAGCCAACCCCAGAACAGGCCCCAGCACGCCCCTGTGGTGGGTGAAGCAAGGAAGCTCTCTACGGGCGTGGCCAAGCGTGCGGGAGGCCAGTCGGCCAGAATGCCGCCCACACCCAGCACGGTGGTGCCGGCTGCCGAAGCCAGCGTTACGGCCATCCAGGCAGCCAGGAATACCTGTCCGCGGGAACGTCCACGTCCAGCCGGCAGCAGGACGGCGGTCAACGCCGTCACCAGGCCGCCGGCCAGAAGTGCCACGGCCCATTGGCCCAGCAGTGCGGCGGAGGCGGGCCCGGCGGATCCTCCGAAGTCGAATTCCACCGTCTGGGGCAGAATCCGGGCCGCCACAGACACCGGAGGGTATTGCGAAACCTGCATTAACAGGGCGAATCCCACACCGGATAACACCCACAGAACTCCGGTCAGAGCCGGGACGGCGAGCCCGGTGCGCCCGTTTGGTGTGCCTGTGATCCCCATTCGCCGAAGCCTACCCGGGCTGTGTGGCCGGCTGGCGGATCAGGACAGCGTGTTCCGGCGCTTACCCGAGGCTGAGTCCGTGCTCGCCCAAAGCGTCGTCGATGATGTCCAGCGCCTTCGGACCCATGCCATGCAGCTGTTCCAGGTCAGCCCTGGGGACGCCTGCCAGCTGGCGGAGCGAGGTGATGCCCGCGCCGCCCAGGGCGCGGACCGCCGGTGCCGAAATCCGGGGCAGCTCATTCAGTAAAGTGCTCATGCGTTGATGCTAGGCAATGGCGGCTTCACCGGCACAGTCCCCTTGGCCGGCAGCGCCCGGGGGAGCGCTAGTCCAGTTCGTAGAAGGAGGCGATGGCGGCGAAACCGCGGCCGAGCACCTGCGGCCGGTCTTCGCTGCCGGGAACGGTGTCCAACGGATCCAGGTCCTGGGACGCACCGTCGTCGAACACGGCCTTGGCGCTCCCCTGCAGCAGGACGAGGAACTGGTCCGGTCCGAGAGCCGGGGCGTTCTTCTTCGAGAGCTCCACCACCATAAGTCCGGCCCCGAACCTGGCCCGGTCCACGAAGGTATTCAGCACGGTCACCTCGCCGGTGGGCAGGGAGGCGGTTGCCGGAACGTCGCCGGGATAGCGGAACGGACGGAAGCGTTCCATGGCGTGCTCGGCGCCGCCTACGTCCAGGACCAGCAGTTCACCCTCAACAGGAACCGTGATGCGGTCCATTCCCTCGAACCGGGTGAACGGACCAGATTTCTCAATGGTCGCTGCGGCCAGCCGCCACCCTGGCGCGCCGGAAGAACCGGCCGGCCCCACCGCAATGTCCTTGACGCGGCCGGCATTGTTCCCCCACGCCTTCGACGGCAAGGCTGCAAAGCTCAGAACTGAAGTACCCACACCTATTCCGTAAAAGCCTGCCGGCGCCGTGCCGAGAGGACATGGCGGCGCGCCGCATCGTTGATCCGGAAGCGCCTGCCGGATGTCTCAACGGGAGTAACACGCACAAAATGGTTCTTCTCCCCGCTCTGCCAGGGGAACAGCTCCAGGGCTTCGGAATCCAGGATGTCCTCAATGGACGCGAACTGGGCGGCGGTTCCCTTCAGCACAACGCTCCAGGCGAAGCCGAGGCCGTCGTCGTACCCGTCCACCTCGAACGCGACGGAAGCGTCCGCCAGCGCTGCGGCGAGCTTGGTGCCCTTCGCGCTGCGGAAAACCACGGTGCCGTGGTCCACCGCGAAGTTGATCGGAAAGATGTCCGGACGGCCGTCCACGACTACGGCCAGCCGGCCGACTGAAGCCTGGCGGACGTACTCCCAGCACTCGCTGGAGCTCAGTTCTACGGGTACCCCTGCATCATCTGTGGTTCGCGGCATGCCTTCAGTCTAGGCACAGCGTGCTTCCCCGCGGAAAGCCGCAGACCGTGACTCTGCACCACATCTGGAGAACAATAGGCTCATGAAGGCAATCCTGAACGTTATCTGGCTCCTTTTCGGCGGTATCTGGCTTGCCCTGGGCTACGCCCTCGCCGGAATCGTCTGCTGCCTGCTGATCGTGACCATCCCGTTCGGAATCGCGTCCTTTAGGATCGCGTCCTATGCGCTGTGGCCTTTTGGCCGCACTGTTATAGACAGCGGACGCGGGACCGGGGTGCTGGCCACTTTGGGCAACGTGATCTGGCTCGTTATTGCGGGTGTGTGGATCGCAATCGGCCACATACTGACCGCCATTCCCATGTTTGTCAGCATCATCGGCATCCCGCTGGGCATCGCAAACCTGAAGATGATCCCCATTTCGCTCCTCCCGCTGGGCAAACGGATCGTGCCGACCTCCGGTCCGGGGCTTGTTCCCTACAACTCGCCCACCCCGTACGCGACTTACTCCGGCGCTGCCGGCAAGGGCCGGTACGGCCGGTAGGGTCGTTCCCGGCGCCGGGGATTGGCGCCGGGAATTCACAGCGTTGGGTCAGCCGGCCAGGCTGTCGAGGAACGCCTTCATGACCGGACCGCCGGAGGTTGAGCCCAGCTCGCCCTCCTCGATAAACAGTGCGACGGCGAGGTCACCCTGGATCGCCACGACCCAGGCATGGGTACGCGGCGGGGTATCGCTGCCGAACTCGGCTGTGCCGGTCTTTGCGAGCACCGGCGCCCCGGGTACGTCCTGGAGCAGCTGACCACCGCCCTCGGTCACCACGCCCCGCATCATCGAGCGCAGGGTCCCCGCCTCATCGGTACTGACCGACCCTTGGGCCGGCGACGGGGTTTGGGGGTTCTCAGCCCCGCTTCCCGCCGGAGCGGTCACCAGGGTGGGGGTTACGCGTTCGCCTTTGGCCGCGGAGGCCCCGGCAATGGCCAGCGCCAGCGGTGACACGAGGATCTCGCCCTGCCCGATCATGGAAGCCGCGTGCAGTGTGCCTTCGGCTTGGTCCGGCACCGAGCCAAAATAGGCGGGGGTGCCGATGGCCGCGTCGACCCCCAGCCCCAGGCTTTGGGCGGCGGAGGCGAGATCGGACTGGGAGACGGTGTCGCGGGCGTTGATGAACGCGGTGTTGCAGGACTGGGCGAAGGCCTGGCCGAGGGTGATCCTGCCCAGGAACTCTTCCGGGTAGGTGCTGGCGTTGTTGAACATCCGGCCGTCCACGTCCACTTGCTCAGGACAGGAGAGCATGGTGTCCGGCGTCGACCCGGTGCGCAGCATCGCCAGGGCGGTTGCCAGCTTGAAGGTGGACCCCGGAGCGTACTGTCCAAGCAGGGCCGTCTGTGCCCCTTTGCTGCCGGGCCCGTTGGCTACCGCGAGGATGCTGCCGGTGGAGGGCTGGATGGCCACCAGCGCCGAGGCGGAGGGCTCGTCCGCCAGGGCCGACTCGGCTTTGGACTGGATGCCGGCATTCAGTGTTGTCTGCAGCGGATCCCCGGGCTCGCCGGCGGTCTCAAAGAATGGTGCGGAGAGAACGTTGTCCGCGTTCGCGATCCGGATGGTGACGGCGTCGGCCCCCCGAAGCTGGGTGTCGTACTGAAGCTGCAGCCCGGACAGTCCGGCCTGGTCGCCGGGGACCAGGGCACCGCCGGACTTCTCGATCAGTTCCGCCGTGGCTTCCCCGACCGATCCGAGCAGCGCCTGGGCAAAGCTGGGGGTTTCTGCCAGGGACAGGTTCCCGGACAGTGCCGCGGCCCCCGGAACGGTCGCGATGTCCGACTCGAACTTGGCCGGAACGCTGTCCTGCCGCACGGTAACGGCGTCCACAAACGCCTTGGGGCCGGCTGCCAGGACCTTCGCCGTGAACGCCTCGGTATCCAGGTTCAGGTACTGGGACAGGTAGAAGGCGGAGGAGACGTACTCCTTTTCCGTCAGCACGGCTTTGTCGATGCCGACCCGCCAGACCGCCCTGTCGGCCATCAGTACCGCGCCGCCGGCACCGAGGATGTCCCCGCGGCGCACGGGGCCGGTGGTGCGCAGCAGATGCTCGCTGGGCTCCAGGTCAGGATGCACGGTGGCGGCAGTGAAGCGCACCTGCCATGTGTCCTCTTCATCCCGCTGGAGGGTGACCGTGGTGTCGTAACTGTAGTCTTCCTCGGACGCGTTGACGTCCCAGACGTAGTTGAGGGTGGCGGCCGCTTCGTCGTCGGAGATTTCCTCGATTCCGCTGACGGTGACTGTCGGCTTCATCGGTGCCATTCCGGAAACCAGGTACCCGAGCATGCCGTTGACGGCTTCGACGGAGGAATCGGCGAAAGTGCTGCCCGCTACGTCCAGCGCGGATAGACCGGTGGCCAGCGTCGCCGCGGCGTCTTCGGGGCCCGGGCCTGGATCCGGTGAGCAGGCGGCCAGCGGGAGAGCCAAGATGGACACTGACAGGATTGATGCGAGCAGGCGGTGTTTCCCCATCCGGTCAGGCTACCGGCGGGGAGTTTGAAAAAGGACACGGCCGCCGCGAAATGCAGCGGCCGGGCCCGGATTCTCTGGCGTGGCAGGGTCAGCTGGCCAGGCCCTCCAAGAACGCCTTCATGACCGGACCGCCGGAGGTTGAGCCCAGCTCGCCCTCCTCGATAAACAACGCGACGGCGAGGTCACCCTGGATCGCCACGACCCAGGCATGGGTGCGCGGCGGGGTGTCGCTGCCGAACTCAGCGGTGCCGGTCTTGGCCAGCACGGGTTCGCCGGGAACCCCCTGAAGCAGCTGTACGCCGCCGTCGGTCACCACGCCCCGCATCATCTCGCGCAGGGTTGCCGCTTCAGCGGCCGTTAGGGGAGCGGATGCGGCCGGGCCGGAGGCTGAGGCAGATCCAGAGGGAGAGCTCGAAGCTGAGCCGGACGCCGTGCTGCGCTCAGCCGGGTCTGCGGTACTAGAGGTGTCCACCAGGACCGGGGAGACCCGTTCGCCGCTGGCTATCGATGCTCCTGCAATCGCCAGCGCCAACGGGGACACCAGGACTTCGCCCTGCCCGATCATCGACGCGGCGTGCAGAGTTCCGTCAGCCTTTTCCGGTACGGCACCGAAGTAAGCGGGTGTGCCGATGGCGGTGTCCACGCCCAGCCCCAGCGCCTCGGCGGCGGTGGCGAGGTCCGGCTGTGCCACCGTGCCGCGGGCGTTAATGAAGGCTGTGTTGCAGGACTGGGCGAACGCCTGGCGCAGCGGAATGTCACCGAGGAACTGTGCCGGGTAGGTGCTGGCGTTATTAAAGCGCCTGCCGTCCACGTTGAGCTCTTCGGGACAGGAGACCACGGAATCAGGGGTGGCCCCGGAGCGGAGCATCGCCAGGGACGTGGCGAGCTTGAACGTGGAGCCTGGGGCGTACTGTCCGAGCAGGGCGGTCTGGGCTCCTTCGCTGCCGGGACCGTTGGCCACGGCCAGGATGTTGCCGGTGGAGGGCTGGATGGCCACCAGTGCCGAGGCGGACGGCTCGTCTTCGAGAACCGATTCGGCCAGCGTCTGCATCCGGGTGTCAAGGGTGGTCTGCAGCGGATCAGCGGCCACACCTGCGGAGGTGAAGAGCGGTGCTGAGGATACGTTCTCGGCAGTGACTGTGCGGATTTGAACACCGTCAACGCCCTTGAGCTGGGAGTCGTACTGCTGCTGCAGGCCGGAGAGGCCGGTCTGGTCACCGGCGGAGAGCTCACCGCCGGATTTCTCGATCAGTTCAGCAGTTGCCTCACCCACCGAGCCGAGCAGTGCCCGGGCGAAGGTGCGGGTGGGTGCCAACGCCAGGCTGCCGGGGATGGCCGTGGCGCCGGGGATCGCCGCCACCTCGGTTGCGAAGTCTGGACTGGCGCCGTCCTGGCGGAGGGTGATGGCTTCCACGAAGGCCTCCGGTCCGGCGGCCAGCACCTGCGCGGTGAAGGCGGCCGGGTCCAGTTCCAGGTATGTGGCCAAGGCAGCGGCGGAGGACTCGAACTCGGCCTCCTCCAGCCGCGTTTTGTCGATTCCGACGCGCCAGACCGGGCGCTGGGTCACCAGGACCTGACCGTCAGCGCCGTGGATTTCGCCACGGGGCACTGGAGCGACCTCACGGACCAGATGGTCGGAGGAGGCCAGCTGGGGATGCACCACGCTGGGGGCGAAGCCGATCTGCCAGGCTCCCTCCTCGTCCCGCCGCAGGTCAACGGAGGTGTCATAGCTGAAGTCCTCATCAGAGGCGCTCACGTCCCACACGTAGCTGAGCGTGGCGGTGGCTTCGTCGTCGGAGATC
This sequence comes from Arthrobacter sp., assembly GCF_031988865.1. NCBI lineage: Bacteria > Bacillati > Actinomycetota > Actinomycetes > Micrococcales > Micrococcaceae > Arthrobacter > Arthrobacter sp. Next base: position 36,847 of record NZ_DALZXY010000019.1, on the reverse strand, counting down.
TCCTCTACTGAGGAGACGCTGACGGTTGGTTTCAGCGGCGTCATGCCGGAAGTCCATTCAGCCAGCCTGAGGTTTGCCTCCTCCGAAGTGGAGTCCTGGAACGACGTGCCGGAAACATCCAGCTTCGAGAGTCCTTCAGCAAGTGATTTGGCTGCATCTTCGGGCTGCGGGCGGTCCTCCGCCGAGCAGGCCACCATTGAGAGCCCCAGTATGGACACGGACAGGACCGATGCGAGTAAGCGATGTTTCCCCATCCGCACAGAGTACCGGGAGCGGAAATGAAAAGCGGACACGGGCGCAGTTGCACCCGTGTCCGCTTCGGCGGCAGAAGCTACACGCTGGCCACTGCCGCAGCGGTGTCCGCACCGGTTGCCGTCCGGGCTTCCCGGACCAGCTCGGCGCAGCGCTCGCCGATCATCATGGTGGTGATGTTCGGGTTGACCGTGGTCAGTTCCGGCATTACGGAGGCATCAGCCACCCGCAGGCCGGTAACACCCTTGACCCGCAGCTGCGGATCCAAAGGCGCCATGTCGTCGTCGTGCGCGCCCATCCGGACCGAACCGGCGGGGTGATAGACGGTGTTGTGCGTTTTGCGGATGTAGTCGGCAATCTGTTCATCCGTCTGGACGTCAGGTCCCGGGTAGAGCTCCCTGCCTGCCCATTCGGCCATGGCCGGCTGGGAGACGATTTCGCGGGCCTTCTTGATGCCGTGGATCATCACCCGCATGTCATGCGGGTCGGTGAAGTAGCGCGGATCCACCATCGGCTTGTCACGGAAGTCCCGGCTGCGCAGCCGGACCGTGCCGCGGGAGCGGGCGTGCGTGACGTTCGGGGTGAGGCAGAACCCGTTTTCCGTGGTGGGGAACCCCTGGCGCAGCGTGTGCATGTCGAACGGCACCGAGCCGTAGTGGAACATCAGGTCCGGGCGGTCCAGGCCGTCCTCGGTGGGGGTGAAGATGCCGATTTCCCACCACTGGGTGGAGGTCTCGGTCATGGGCTTCTTCGCTTCCCACTGGATGACGCCCTCGGGATGGTCCTGCAGGTTCGAGCCCACGCCGGGGGAATCCGCGCGCACCTCAATGCCGAGCTCGGCAAGGTGCTCCTTCGGGCCGATGCCGGAGAGCATCAGCAGCTTCGGCGAGTCGATCGCGCCGGCGGAGAGGATGACCTCGGTGCGGGCGTTCAGTGTGTGGGTGCGGGCAAACTGCCCGTCCACGACGTCGACGCCGGTGCAGCGGTTGGCGTCGTCGAACTTCAGTTCACGGGCGCGCAGCCCGGTCAGCAGGGTGAAGTTCTTCCGTTCCCGGATCGGGTGGATGTAGGAAACGGAGGACGACGAGCGCGTTCCGTCGGCATGGCGGTTGATCTGGAAGAAGTTCGCGCCGTTGGTGACGGTTTCGCCGGTGTTGAACTTCGCCCGCGGGATCCCAGCCTGTTCGCAGGCATCCAGCAGCGCGACGCCGCACGGGTCGCTGGGCGGAACGTTCATCAACTTCACCGGACCGTCCGCGCCGTGGTGCGGAGCATCCGGGCCGGCATCCTCGTTGGATTCCAGCTGCTTGTAGAGCCGGAAGGCCATGGCGGAATTCCAGCCCTCAGCCCCGAACTTGGTTTCCCAGTCATCCAGGTCCTCGCGGGGCGCCCAGAAGGCAATGCAGGAGTTGTGACTGGAGCAGCCGCCCATCACCTTGGCGCGGGAGTGGCGCATAAACGAGTTGCCGTTCTCCTGCGGTTCGATCGGGTAGTCCCAGTCGTAGCCGGATTCAAGCAGTTCCATCCAGCGGTCCAGCTGGAGGACTTCGTCGATGCCCCGGTCATCGGGGCCGGCCTCCACCAGGGCCACCTCGACGGCGGGATCCTCGCTCAGCCGGGCGGCGGCGGCGGCGCCGGCCGAGCCGCCGCCGATCACGATGTAGTCGAAATCTGTTCTCTGCAGATCAGTCATGGAGCTAGTTGACCTTTCCGTGGTCGGTGAACCATCCGGTTACCTGGGGGTTGATGTTCTGGTAGATGTGCTTGGCTTCCTGGTATTCGCCCAAGCCGGTGGGGCCGAGTTCGCGGCCGACGCCGGAGGCGCCGAAGCCGCCCCATTCGGCCTGCGGCAGGTAGGGGTGGAAGTCATTGATCCAGATGGTGCCGTGACGCAGCCGGCGGGCGACGCGCTGGGTCTTGCCCGCGTCGGAGGACCAGACTGCCCCGGCCAGGCCGTAATCGGTGTCATTGCCCAGCTCCACCGCCTCGTCCTCACCGTTGAAAGTTTCGACGGTGACCACGGGGCCAAACGCCTCATCGACCAGGGCCGAGCTGCCGCGGCGAACGTTATCGAGCACGGTGGGGGCGTAGTAGAAGCCCTTCTCCAGCTCGCCGGTGCCCCAGGTTCCGCCGCAGCGGATCCGGGCGCCTTCCCCGACGGCCTTCTCAACGTAGGCGGTCACCTTGTCCCGGTGCGCGGCGGAGATCAGCGGTCCGGTCTCGGCCGACTCATCGAACGGCCCGCCCATGCGGATCTGCCGGGCGCGGCGGACCAGTTCATCTACGAAACGTTCAGCGATCGGTTCTTCGACGATGAGCCGGGCGCCGGCGGAGCACACCTGGCCGGAGTGGACGAACGCAGCGTTCAGGGCGTTGTCCACCGCGGCGTCGAAATCCGCGTCGGCAAAGATGATGTTCGGGTTCTTGCCGCCGAGCTCCAGCGCCACCTTCTTCACGGTGCCCGCCGCCGCGGCAGCGATGACCTTGCCGGTCGCCAGGCCACCGGTGAAGGACACCAGATCCACGTCGGGGGACTCAGAGAGCGGAGCCCCCGCCACGGCACCGGCACCGAGCACCAGGTTGGCCGTTCCACGGGGCAGGCCCAGGTCCTCGAGCACCCGCATCATCAGGATGGAGGTGGACGGGGTCAGCTCGGAGGGCTTCAGGATGAAGGTGCAGCCCGCGGCCAGGGCCGGGGCGATCTTCCAGGCGGCCTGCAGCAGCGGGTAGTTCCACGGGGCGATCATGCCGCACACGCCTACGGGTTCGTACTCGACCCGGGACACCACACTGGGGTCCCCGGCGTCGACGATCCGTCCGGCATTCTGGCCGGCGGTCTTCCCGAAATAGGTGAAGCAGGCGGCGATGTCATCGATGTCGATTTCGCTCTCGACCAGGCGCTTGCCGGTATCGAGGGTCTCGGCCCGGGCGAAGTCCTCCTTGCGGGCCTTCAGTTCCGCCGCGACGCGCAGCAGGAAGTCGCCCCGTTCCGGGGCGGGGACGGCTGCCCACTCGCCGCGGTCGAACGCCGAGCGTGCGGCGGCGATGGCTTTCTCCGTGTCGGCGCGGGTGGCCTCGGAGACCGTGGCGACGTGTTCGCCGTCGGCCGGGTTGTGAATTTCCCGGGTGCCGCCGTCGGACGCGGGGACCCATTCACCATCGATGAAAAGGGTTGCGGTCGTGCTCATACTTTTTCCTCCTCGCCGACAAAGTCGGCATCCCAGTTGTCTTTGACGACCGGGTCTTCGGTGATTGCGGTATTGCCGGGCACCTCGCGGTTGAGGTGCAGGAACTCCAGGTGCCGTTCGTAGTGGTCCAGGACGTCGGTGATGAGCTGTTCCTTCGTGTAGCCCATCACGTCATAGCCGTGGCTGCCTTCGAGGGAGAAGACCTCCATGCGGAAGTACTTGGTGTCCGTCGATGCACTGCGCAGGGCATAGGACGGCGTCTCGTACTGAACGGGATAGATCTGGTATTTGAAGGGCCGTTCCTCGCCCAGCCCAACGGCCAGGTCCGCGGACCGGATGCCGTTCGCGTCAGGCTCGACCAGGGTGAGCGAGACCTCCGCTCCCTGGGATTCGAGTTCGTCGTGGACGTCCTGCAGCGCCGGGTAAGCCACCGATTCGACGAAACGCCCTGCCTGCTTGGGTCCGGGATAGGTCATGGCACGGGAGAGCCGCTGGCGCCATGACCGGCCGCTGCGGGGATCCCCACCGCCGCGTCCAGCGATCATCCCGGGCAGCGAGGAGCGGAAGCTGGCAGCCAGCGAGTTCTCCACGCGCAGCGCCTTATAGACGCCGAGCATAATGAACAGCAGCAGGATGGAGAGCGGCAGTCCCATAATGATGGTTGCGTTCTGCAGGGTGGTCACGCCCCCGACCATCAGCATGGCCAAGGTGAGCAGGCCGGTGATAACGGCCCAGAAGACGCGCATCCACTTCGGGGCGTCGGAATCGGCGTCCTTGAGGTGGGAGGTGAAGTTGGCCATCACCAGTGCGCCGGAATCAGCGGACGTGACGTAGAACAGCAGCCCGGTGAACGTGGCGATCGCCGCGGTGGCGGGCGCCCAGGGGAACTGCTCGAGCAGGCCGTAGAAGGCCCGCTCGGGCTGGTTCATGGCTACGTCGCCAAAGGCCGCGTTACCGCCCATCACCAGGTCCAGCGCACTGTTGCCGAAGATGGAGATCCACAGCAGGATGAAGGCGAACGGGACGATCATGGTGCCAAGGACGAACTGGCGGATGGTCCGGCCGCGGGAAATCCGGGCCAGGAACAGCCCAACGAACGGCGCCCAGGCGATCCACCAGGCCCAGAAGAACAGGGTCCAGCCGGAGAGCCAGTCATCCGGGCGGTCATAGGCCATGGTGTCCATCGTCATGGCGGGGAAGCGGCTGAGGACATCGCCGACGTTCTGCACGATCCCGTCGAGCAGGAAGCTGGTCTTGCCCGCGATGAGGATAAAGAGCATCAGGCCGAACGCCAGGATCACGTTGAGCTCAGAGAGCCGGCGGATGCCCTTCTCCACACCTGAGACCACGGAGATGGTTGCCATGATCACGGACAGGGCGATCAGTGCGATCTGCACGCTGAGGTTTTCCGGGACATCGAACATAAAGTTCAGCCCGTAGTTCAACTGCACGACGCCGATGCCCAGGGACGTGGCAATGCCGAAGATGGTGCCGAGCAGTGCTGCGATGTCCACGCCGTGTCCCAGCGGACCGTCGATTTTCTTGCCGAAGATCGGGTACAGGGCGGAGCGGATGCTCAACGGCAGGTTGTGGCGGTAGGCAAAGTACCCCAGGGCCAGGCCCATCAGGGCATACAGTGCCCAGCCGGTGATTCCGTAGTGGAAGAGGGTTAAGACTAGGGCCTGGCGGGCTGCCTCGGCGGTGGAGCCGTCGCCCAGCGGCGGGGCAAGGTATTGGGTGACCGGCTCGGAGACCGAGAAGAACATCAGGTCGATGCCGATGCCGGCGGCGAAGAGCATGGCTCCCCAGGTGAAGATCCCGAACTGCGGCTTGGAATGGTCCGGTCCCAGCTTGGTTCTTCCGACTCCGGAGAGGGCGATGACCAGGACGAAGACCACCACCAGGCTGACGACCAGGAAGTAGTACCACCCCATGTTGGTTGACACCCAGCTGACCATCGCGCCGATCACGGCTTCGGCGGATTCGGTGGAGATCATGGCCCAGAGGGCGATAGCAGTGATGCCGACGGACGAACCAATAAATACTGTCTTATTGACTCGGGTTTTGGCCGGCAAATCGGGCGGAGTTAGCGCCCCCGGGGCTTTGGTCATCATTCCCTTTCCAAGGAGTCCAAAAAAGTAAGTTCCCTTAGTCTCGGACTATCACACTATCAAAGTGCCTTGTGGGAGGGGATTTTTTGGTTTGGCGTACCCCCGTGGAGGGTGTTGAGCCGGCCTCCGTCCTGGCCGAGCCGGGCAGCGAACCCTGTCCTGTGCTGGCATTCCCTGCTAATCTCCAATGAGGCGGGCTGTGGCCTGCCTCACAGACCGGTTCCGGGGTGCCCGGCCGGACGCATCGATCCGGAATGACTCCTCAGAACCGCTACGCCGGCAAGCTGAAGGAGCGGGTGGATGTCCGAGCTGAATGTGGAACTTTCCGAAACTGAGCGGTCCTTCGGGCTTCGCCAGATACCGGCGGGGCATGCCCGCATGCTGGTGATCGGGCGGTGTCTTCCTCAGCCCATTGGTGAGGTGTGGAATGCCCTGACCGACCCCGCCCGCATTGGCGCGTACTTTGCGGAGCCACAGGGAGACTTTCGCCGCGGCGGCGACTACGAACTTCCGGGCTTTTCCCGGGGGACCATCCTGCGGTGCGATCCTCCCCGGTTGCTCACCGTGTCCTGGATGCCCGCCCACGGCAATGGCGGGGAGCTGGAAATCCATCTGGCGGACGAAAATGGGGCCACGCGGGTTGAACTGCTTTATGCCTCCGTGCGCAAGCGGTTCGCCGTAATGGACCCAGAGGTCAATGAGTGGGCAGCGGGGCCAGGCTGGGAGTTCTTCCTCGATAATCTCTCGGCTCACCTTGATGGACGGGAGGTGCGCCCGACGGACCGTGACTGGCAGAGCATGGAAGGAACGGACCGGGAGCTTTATGAGGCGCGGAATACCGAGTGGGTGCGGGTGAGGGAAGAGTTCGAGCGTGAGCACAGCCCTCTTCCTTCGCCGGAATAGCTGCGGGCCAACGGCGCGAACAGCCTGTGGGTAACTTTACCTTCCGGCATTGAGTGAACTACACTCAAGTTTGTTGAGTACGGTCGGATGAAGCCAGTTGGAAGGGTCGCGAGACTCTCCAGTCGGGCAGTCCACCGGGAGCTTGTTTGGTTTCGTTGAATCCGAGAAGGAGCCCGCCGTGGATACCAAATTCACGAATAAAAGCCAGGAAGCGCTTCAGGCCGCCGCCATGAATGCGACCACCGCTGGTAACCCCCAGATTGAACCAGCCCACCTGTTGAAGGCGCTGATGGATCAGCGCCAGGGTGTGGCCGTCGCGCTGATCAAGGCCGCCGGCGTCAACGCTGACGCTGTCAGTGTCGCGGCCAGCAATGCCATCCATGAGCTGCCGTCCAGCTCTGGATCCTCCGTGCAGCAGCCGCAGTTCTCCCGCCCTCTCCTGCAGGTGGTCAACGCTGCGCAGCAGGAAGCGGCGCAGCTGGGCGACGCCTATGTCTCCACCGAGCACCTGCTCCTGGCACTGTCGGTGGATAACGGGCCCGCCGGCAAAGCCCTTCGCGATAACAATGCCGGCCACGATGCGCTGGCCGCCGCTCTTCCCACCGTTCGAGGAGACCGTAAAGTGACAAATGCCGATCCCGAAAACACCCTTCAGGCACTGGAAAAGTTCAGCACCGATCTCACCGAACTGGCCCGGTCCGGAAAGCTGGACCCGGTGATCGGCCGGGACGCGGAAATCCGCCGGGTCATCCAGGTGCTCAGCCGCCGAACCAAGAACAACCCGGTGCTGATCGGTGAACCCGGCGTCGGCAAAACCGCCGTCGTCGAAGGCCTTGCCCAGCGGATCGTTGCAGGGGACGTCCCGGAAAGCCTGAGCGGCAAAACCCTGCTGTCCCTGGATTTGGGGTCCATGGTGGCCGGGGCTAAGTACCGCGGCGAGTTCGAAGAGCGGTTCAAAGCCGTCCTGGAGGAGATCGCCAACGCCGAGGGCCAGATCGTCACCTTCATCGATGAAATGCACACCGTGGTGGGAGCCGGCGCCGCTGAAGGGTCCATGGATGCCGGCAACATGCTCAAGCCCATGCTGGCCCGCGGCGAACTGCGCCTGATCGGCGCCACCACACTGAACGAATACCGCGAAAACGTGGAAAAGGACGCCGCCCTGGAACGCCGCTTCCAGCAGGTCTTTGTGGGGGAGCCCAGCGTCCCGGACACCATCGGCATCCTCCGCGGCCTGAAGGAGCGGTACGAAGCGCACCACAAGGTAGCCATCGCCGACTCCGCACTGGTGGCCGCGGCCAACCTCTCGAACCGCTACATCACCGGCCGCCAGCTGCCGGACAAGGCGATCGACCTGGTCGATGAGGCAGCGTCCCGGCTGCGGATGGAGATTGATTCCGCGCCGGAGGAGATCGACGAACTGCGCCGCGCCGTGGACCGGCTCACCATGGAAGAGCTGGCCATCTCCGGGGAGAGCGACGAAGCCTCGATGGAACGGCTCGAAGTACTCCGCGAGGACATGGCGAACAAGAAGGAGCAGCTCGCAGCCCTCAACGCCCGCTGGGAGGCCGAAAAGGCCGGCCTCAACCGGGTTGGGGACATCAAGGCCCGCATCGATGAACTGCGCTCGCTGGCCGAAAAGGCCCAGCGCGACGGCGACCTCACCGAAGCCTCCCGGATCCTGTACGGCGAAATCCCGGCAATGCAGAAGGAACTCGACGCCGCCCAGGAAGCCGAGCAGGACAAATACGGCGACGGCGCCCGGGAGCTGATGGTCTCGGAGGAAGTCACCGCCGACGACATCGCCGAAGTTGTCTCAGCCTGGACCGGTATCCCCGCCGGCCGCATGCTGCAGGGCGAATCGCAGAAACTCCTGGACATGGAATCCGCCCTCGGATCCCGGCTGATTGGGCAGGAAAAGGCCGTCTCCGCTGTGGCGGACGCCGTCCGCCGCTCCCGCGCCGGGGTCAGCGACCCGGACCGCCCCACCGGTTCCTTCCTGTTCCTGGGCCCCACCGGCGTCGGCAAGACCGAACTGGCCAAGGCCCTCGCGGAGTTCATTTTCGACGACGAACGCGCCATCGTCCGGATGGACATGAGCGAGTACGCCGAGAAGCACACCGTGTCCCGCTTGGTTGGCGCCCCTCCCGGATACGTCGGATACGAGGAAGGCGGCCAGCTCACCGAGGCTGTCCGCCGCCGTCCCTACTCCGTGATCCTGCTGGACGAGGTGGAGAAGGCCCATCCGGACGTCTTCGACATCCTGCTCCAGGTGCTCGACGACGGACGGCTGACGGACGGGCAGGGCCGCACCGTGGACTTCCGCAACGTGATCCTAATCCTCACCTCCAACCTCGGCTCCCAATTCCTGGTGGATCCGGGCCTGAACGAGGACCAGAAGCACGAGTCGGTGATGTCCATGGTCAACGCCAACTTCAAGCCGGAGTTCCTGAACCGGCTGGACGACGTCATCCTCTTTGACCCGTTGAGCCTGGAGGAGCTGTCCAAGATCGTAGACATTCAGGTCCGGGGGTTGGCAGCGCGGCTGCGGGACCGCCGCCTGACCCTGGAGGTTACGGACGCCGCGCGGGAGTGGCTGGCACTGACCGGCTACGACCCTGCATACGGTGCGCGCCCACTGCGTCGCCTGGTACAGCGTGAAATCGGGGACAAGCTGGCCAAGGGCATCCTGGCCGGCCGGATTTCCGACGGCGACACCGTCCTGGTGGACCGGCCCGAACCCATCAACGGTGATGAACTTGCGACTCAGGGCCTGAGCGTCGAAGCAGTGGCGCCCGCAGCGTAGCTCCGTCCCATCCGTATCCGAACCTAAAAGCAGGAAGGCCACCAGCTGGCGGCCTTCCTGCTTTTTCTTTGTTTTGTCTCGCCCTACGGCTGGACGATCAGGGACTCCGTGAGCTCTTCGCTGGGGGAAACCACGAAGCAGTCCACGCGCCGGTCCCCGGCATCCCAGGAACTCTGGGTCGGCACGGCCCGGTTAAGTTCCAGATCCGAGTACTTGGACGCGCCGTCCGTGTACATCACCGAGGAACAGACTTCCTCGGCCTTGGCGGCCAGGGCATCCGCGCCCGGGAACGCGTCCGCGCCGGGGTAGGACTGGGTGGCGACCAGCTGGGCGTTGTGCTCGGTGTCGCAGGTGACGACGGTGACATCGGCATTGACGCTCTTGAAGTCCTGCAGGCAGGCTCCGGCGTCCAGGTCCACTGGTGCCACCGAATCCTCCAGGACTCCGTCCCCTCGGTTGCTGTCCGCAACGATCGTGGCCAGCCAGATGCCCAGCAGGACAATGACCAGAATGGAGCCGATGAGGGCCAGCATACGGGTGGTCCTGCTGGTGCCGTTGCTCTTGGCGGCAGCTTCTTCGGCTTCCCTGGTACGCCGGGCCCGCCGGGAATCGGCAGGCACAGCGGTGGAACCGGAGGGGTTGACCTTGTGTGTAATGCCGGTGTCCGCGGGATCTTCCGTCGCTACCTTTTTCGTGAGCGAGAGGGAGGCGAAGGAATCGGTGACCGGTGCAGCCACGTCGTTGCTGTCGCTCTTGAGAGTTGAGGTGGCGATGGTGGGATGGGCGCCGGTGCCGGCCTCCTCAGCTGCGTCGGCTTCGGGCGCCGTGGTGTCGCCGGGCTCTGCCTCCGCAGCCTCCCCTGCCTCCTCTGCGTCAGCAGTCTGAACAGTCTCCCCAACGTCCGCAGACTGCTGAGGTGCCTCCGGCTCCGAAGATTGCTCCGGCTCCGCAGGCTGCTCAGGTTCCGTTGCTGCGGTGGAGGTCTTCGCATCGGCACCGCCTTCAGCTGGCTCTTCGGTGGGGTCGGCGGCGTCGCCAGCCTTCGCCTCGGCGTCGCCCGCCTCAGCGTCAGGGTCGCCGGTCTTCGCCTCGGCGTCGCCCGCCTCCGCGTCAGGGTCGC